>NZ_JCAXEC010000010.1:0-137291 GCF_059758715.1 Sphingobacterium sp. GQ94 | reverse complement strand
TTTTTTTTTTATAGAAATTTTTCAAAATATTAATATAGTCCACAGGTTAAATAAAAGCCACCAAATAAAGAATGCTGTATTTGATTACTTTGTTTGTAGACCAACTAAAAAGGGAAGCCTGTTCAGCCTCCCCTATCTACATTCTTTTCGCTTTATTGTATTGCGGCTTAAAGATTACCTTTCTTTAATTCCTCCATCGCGAAATTTGCAGCCCTGGCAGTGAGCGCCATGAAAGTCAGTGATGGATTTTGAGTACCAGTTGACGTCATGCAAGCACCGTCTGTCACAAAAACATTCTTACAATCGTGGATTTGGTTCCATTGATTTAAAACTGAAGTTTTGGGATCCTTACCCATTCTTGCCCCACCCATTTCATGGATATCCAATCCAGGATTCTGATTACTAACATTCGTATGAATATTTTTTGCTCCTATATACTCTAACATTTCAGATCCTTGTGTTAAAAAATCCTGCATGCTGAGTTGATCATTGTTGCTATATCCGATCGAAGTAATTAATTGAGGTAGGCCAAATTTATCTGTCAAATCAGGGCTTAATCGAACATGATTTGACTCCTGAGGAATTGTTTCTCCTTGCATCATCATTCCTATTCCCCATCCACCAACTTCTGTTAAACTATCCTTAAAATTTCCTCCTACACTTTCTTCACTATGAACACCTCTTCCTCGATAGGCACTAAAAAATGAAGCATATCCACGTTGAAAATCCATTTCTTGCTTTTTTACATTTCTAAAATTTGGGATGATTGGTTGAGTCGGTCTCCGCCCGTAATAATACATATCCTCAAAACCATCAATTGTGCCTGAAATCGATCCGAGATAATTATGAAAAGCAACATATTTTCCCAATAAACCAGAATCATTACCAAGCCCTGTGGGGAAACGGTCTGATTTGGAATTTAGTAAAATTAAATTTGTTGCTAAAGTCGAAGCGTTCACAAAAACTATTTTCGCATAATGCTCTGTAACTTGCTCACTTAGCGCATCAATAACTCTAACTCCCTTTGCCTTATTAGTGGATTCGTCATACAGTATTGACTCAACAATAGAATTCGGTTTCAATGTTAAATTCCCTGTCTTTTCAGCCCATGGAAGAGTAGAAGCATTTGAACTAAAATATCCTCCGAATGGACAACCTCTTTGACAAAGCGTTCTATTTTGACACTTAGTCCTTCCTTGCGCGATGTGGATAGGTTGCGGATCGGTAATATGTGCACATCTGCCTGAAATAACCTGTCTGTCTGAATATTTACCAGGTATTTTTTCTTGAATCATACGTTCCACAGCATTCAATTCAAAGGCTGGAAGAAATTCCCCATCCGGCATAGCCGAATTTCCATCCCTATTTCCAGAAACTCCAATAAAACGTTCGACATGACTATACCATGGAGCTATGTCTTCATAGCGAATTGGCCAATCAACAGCAAACCCATCTCTTGCAGGTCCTTCAAAGTCATAATTACTCCATCTTTGTACCTGTCTAGCCCATAGCAGGGATTTACCTCCAACATGATACCCCCTTATCCAATCAAAAGGTTTTTCTTGAACATACTCTTGTTCCTTATCTTTAGTAAAGAAATGGTAGGAATCTTCGTTAAATGCATAGCAACGAGATGTTATCGGATTCTCCGATCTGATTTGATTCGATACTCGATTATGATGTTCAAACTCCCAAGGGTCCTTATAAGCTGTTGGATAATCTTTAACATGTTTCACATCATGTCCGCGTTCTAACACCAACGTTTTAAGTCCCTTTTCACAAAACTCTTTAGCCGCCCATCCGCCAGAAATTCCAGATCCAATGACTATTACATCATAGGTATTAATTTTTGAAGTCATATTAAAATTATGTCATTAGGTTGATTGCGGCAATTTACGAACTACTTGGTGATTTTTAAACCTTTTTCGGTATCATTTTTATCTCATTATCATCTCCAACAGATTTATATGAAGATATTACCTCATGAATTGTATGAGATAAAAATTTCGACACTATTATTTTTAATCATTCTAAATATTTTATTATGCATGCATAGTTAATTTGATTAATTATATTTGTTAACCTAATTTATAAACTATGATAGGTCAATTCATATTTGGAATCATACTATTTTCCTCGATTTATTTATTCTGCAAAAATGCAAAAGTCATCTATCGTAATATCCGATTAGGCAAAAATATCGATCGAACTGGTAATACCTCCACCCGAATAAAAACAATGTTTTTGGTTGCCTTTGGCCAAAAAAAAATGTTCAAACGTCCCATTTCAGCAATTTTACATCTACTGGTATATGTGGGCTTTTGTATTATTAATATTGAGATGTTAGAAATTGTTATCGATGGATTGCTGGGTACACATCGTATACTTTCATTTTTAAATGGGTTTTATGATCTCTTGATATATTCTTTCGAAGTCTTAGCCTTTTTAGTGTTGGCAGGCTGCGTTATATTTTTAATCCGTAGGAATGTTTTAAGAATAAAAAGGTTAAATCAATCTGAATTATTTAAGTGGCCAAAAACAGATGCAAATATCATTTTAATAGCAGAAATATTACTAATGACTGCGTTTCTCTTCATGAATGCAGCAGATTCAAAATTACAAGTATTAGATGCGAATGGTTATCCCGAAGTAGGTTCATTTCCAATCAGCTCATACTTAACAGCAATATTACCTGATTCAATCAATTCGTTAATTTTAATTGAACGATTTTTTTGGTGGTTTCATATCATTGGGGTTTTACTATTCTTGAACTATTTACCAATATCCAAACATTTACACATTATTCTGGCCTTCCCCAATACTTACTTCTCACGGCTGGAGGAACAAGGAAAATTCAATAATTTAAAGTCTGTTACCAACGAAATATCAGCAATTTTTGATCCTTCAATAGTTGTAGAAGGAAATAATGGACCGGGCCGGTTTGGCGTCAAAGACGTTCAGGATTTAACTTGGAAGAATTTATTAGACGCATATACTTGTACTGAATGCGGACGTTGTACTTCCTCTTGTCCAGCTAATATTACTGGCAAATTGCTCTCTCCAAGAAAAATCATGATGGATACCCGCGATCGCATTACAGAGGTTGGTAAAAATATTGACATTCATAAGTCCTATCAGGAAGATGGGAAATCTTTATTAGACAATTATATTACAAGAGAGGAAATCTGGGCATGCACTAGCTGCAATGCATGTGTAGAGCAATGTCCTGTGAATATTAATCCCTTAGAAATAATCATTGGGTTAAGGCAGTACATAGTTTTGGAAGAGTCACAGGCTCCAACGAGTATCAATAACATGTTTTCTAATTTGGAGAATAATGGTGCCCCTTGGAAATATTCCCAAGCCGACCGTGCAAATTGGACAAATAAATAAATATGAAATTAACATGGAAAATCACATACATATCCCAACATATGCTGAAGCCATAGCGCAAGGCGAAACTCCTGAATTACTTTTTTGGGTAGGCTGTGCAGGTAGTTTTGATGAACGAGCACAACGTATAACTCGCGACATCTGTAAAATATTACAACATGTTGGTATAAAATACGCCATACTAGGAACTGAAGAAAGTTGTACCGGCGATCCTGCAAAGCGTGCTGGGAATGAATTTTTGTTCCAAATGCAGGCGATGACTAATATTCAAGTTCTAAATGGATATAATATTCAAAAAATTGTAACCGCATGTCCCCATTGTTTCAATACTCTAAAAAATGAGTATCCAAGCTTAGGTGGCCACTATGAGGTAATCCACCATAGTCAGCTAATACAATCCCTTATCGATCAAGGAAAACTCAAACCAGAGGATGGGAATGAATTTAAAGGAAAAAAAATAACCTTCCATGATCCTTGTTACCTGGGTAGAGGAAACGATGTTTATGAAGCACCACGGAAAGCTTTAGAACTCTTAGATGCAGATCTAGTCGAATTAAAACGATGCAAATCGAATGGCTTGTGCTGCGGAGCTGGTGGGGCCCAAATGTTCAAGGAACCGGAAAAGGGCACAAAAGACATCAACGTTGAACGAATAGAGGATGTGATCAAAAGTGAAGCTACAATCGTCGCTTCAGCTTGTCCATTTTGTATGACCATGTTAAGTGATGGCGTAAAAATAAAAGATAAAGAAAAGGAAATCCGTGTTTTAGACATTGCTGAAATAACAGCGAAAGTAAATAACCTTTAAAAGGAAATATCCTGAAATATTAAAAGATTAAACTCCGAACAGACTCACAACCGGAATATTAGAATGGGCTTTGCGTGTGTAATTTTATCTTTGAATCTAAAACAGCCAATTATTCCTTGAGATTCGCTTTTCGAGCAACATCGAATAATTCTTCACTAATATGACAGTATCCTCCAGGATTTTTTTCCAAATATTTTTGATGATATGTTTCAGCATCATAATAATTTTTCAAAGGTTCTGCTTCCACTACAATAGCTGAGGAATATTTTGTTGCCAACTCTTTAAGTTTCTGGAGGATTAGTTTTTGATCGAGCTTATCTATAAAATAAATACCAGTTTTATATTGAGTTCCAACATCATTACCCTGTTTATTCAAACTTGTTGGATCAATAGTTTTTAAATAAAGATCAATTAAGAGGCTTAATTCAATAATTTCAGGATCATATATGACTTTTACTGTCTCAACAAAACCAGTATTTCCTTTTATAACTTCTTCGTAAGAAGGATTTTTCAGCTTACCATTTGCGTATCCAACTGAAGTTTCTGTTACTCCACGTATCTGTTTAAAAAAATGCTCTGTTCCCCAAAAACATCCTCCGGCAAAATAGATAACCTTTAAATTACTATCTAGTGAATGATATGTTGCTGGAAAATTATTTTTGGATTCTGATCTATTAAAATTTGCAAACAGAACTACTACTATAAATAATATAAAAATGGGAAAAGATTTTTTCATAGCTCATAGTATTTATTAACAATCTATTATGTAACATGTAAAGTTAATTATTTAAATAAGAATATTTCATCCAATTACAGGTTGAAACCTGTGTTTTTGGCTACATTTAATAATGTGTAGGCAATACAAAAACCAGAATCATACATGTAATGAACTCATTTACAATATACTACTTGAGACTTCTTTGTAAACGGAAGATTGAATTACTTTGGGAATTACTAGGGTGTACTTCAAATAAAAATGGACAAAACAGAAATACATCTATTTTGTCCATATCAGTACCCAGGAGCAGATTCGAACTGCCATGCCCTTACAGGCGCCACCCCCTCAAGATGGTACGTCTACCAATTTCGCCACCTGGGTATATACAGCGCAAAAATAAACTTTATTTTAAATTTTACAAGGAATATTTAATCTTTGTTAAATTTAAAATTTTTATCAATTAGCGTCTCAATTATTCCATCTGCTAAACCAATTCTCGGAGCCATGATATTATTAAGATGTCCCACCTTCATAATTGTCAAAAAAATTTCGGTTGCTGGGATAATTACATCTGCGCGATCTTGTTTTAATTCAAGGACATTTATTCTATCTTTCAATGAATAGGAATTTAGGTATACATATAGTGCTTTTAGCTTAGCATATGAAATTGGCTTATCATCCCTTTCATTCGCTAATCTTGATAATTTATTTATGTTGCCACCGCTTCCTATTCCGTAAATATTTTTGTACCCTTTGGTCACATTCCTGACCCAAACTTTCATTTCCTCCCAAGTCTCTGGGGTTTCTTGATTATCCAAAATACGAATAGTTCCCAAATTAAAAGAATGAGAATCAACTAATTCGCCATTTGAGAACAAGGAAATTTCGGTGCTACCTCCACCAACATCAATATATAGATAAACCTTGTTTTTATCCATATTTATATTGCTCTGGACATTATAAATAATTTGGGCTTCAACAGCCCCTGCAATTATATTTATATCAATACCTACTTCTTTACATGCATCAACAATCTCCTGTCCATTGTCCGCATCACGCATTGCAGATGTAGCACAAGCCATATAATCAGTAACTTTATAAACATCCATCAAATTACGAAAAGCGCTCATGGTTTTAACCATATTTTCAATTTTCCCTTTCGAAATATGATGATGTATAAATGCATCATCTCCTAAGCGTAAGGGGACTCTCAATAAGGTGTTTTTTGTAAAAGCAACTCTGTTTCCTTTTTCAATAATATCGGCAATTAACAAACGAACAGCATTTGATCCAATATCTATAGCAGCATATCTCACGTTATATAATTTGAAGGGGTTTAACAATGATAATAATCTTACATTAACTTAATATGAAATTAGAATTAAAGTACTGATTTTTTTGTTGGTTCTAAGATTTCCAACTGCCAAATAATTTGATCTTCAGAAATTGGATAAGGCACTCCGTCTCTTAGCGTTTGAAAAACAGCATTAAAAATTTGCATATAATCTCCTGTTTTAGAAGGAATATTCGATTTTGTAAGTTGCCCCAACTCATTTAGTGTTGTCAGTACACCTTCGTTACCAGGTAGCTCCACACCATATTGCTGAGAATTAGGCAGTATCCCTGCCATTAATTGCTGTTCCTGGACATCAGTCCGTTTTTTAACAAAACTGCCTTGAGAACCATGTAAAACAAAACTAGCCTGAGGATCAGCAACTAATAAACTTGCCGTCAAAAAGACATTCAAACCAAAGGGATAATTCAAGATAATGGTCCCGTAGTCATCAACCAATGAATTATATCTGTTTATCCCGTTAATTTTAGTCATCGCCTTAGGTTTCCCAAATATTGAAATAGCTTGATCTAACAAATGGGATCCGAGATCATAAAGTATCCCAGAGGCAGCTCGTTTTGTTTCCTTAAATAATTTATGTCCTATTTCAGTTTTAAATCGGTCAAATCGAATATGCAATTCAATTGGGTTTCCGATTAATTTCTTCGACAGAACTTCTTTAAGGCTGAGAAAATCAGAATCAAATCTTCGATTATGAAAGGGAAGTATATGTTTCCCTACCTCTTTAGCCAAATCGAATAAGCATTTAGCTTCTTTTGCTGTAGGGGCAAACGGTTTTTCTATTAATACGTGTTTAGAAGCCTTTAGCGCTTGTGTAGCAAGTTCAACATGTGTATCGTTAGGTGTGTTTACTATTACAAGTTCAATTTGAGGATCGTTTAATAACTCTTCGACAGAATTATAGCTGATTATATTTGGATATTGTAATTGCGCTTTCTTTTGATTTCTTTCTACAATTCCTCTAAGAAGGAAGTTCGGGCTAACCTCTATAAATGGCGCATGGAATACCTTTGCGGACATTCCATACGACAAAATACCTGTAATAATCTGATTTTCAATCATTACCAACCTTAGTGATGTGCATGAGCATCTGCTTTTCCCCCAATTGACGTAAATAATTCATCAACAGGTTTTATTTGTGATTGACCAAAATCCCTTAAATCTTTGTTTGTATTGCGAGACAACCTTCTTATATGTTCTTTTACAAGTATAATTTGATGTTGCACATGATGTAAGTAATCTTCATCAGAATACGTTGATCCATGGTTAGACTTCTCAAAATCAGTATTTTCTATAATTGTTATTGAGTCATCTGCTATAGTAGTATCTACATTTGAAATAGGAAGATTATGATCTTCAGGAGCTACATAATCCTGTGTCCCCAAAATAGGAAAATCTACATGCATTTTTGTGGCTAAATCATTCATTTTAGGAAGTATTTCACCAAAAAATTGAGATACCTTTTGAGCAGCATCCTTTGCTTGAGGGCTACCAACAGTTGCAACGTGTTTTGCATAGGAAACCTCATAAGGAGCGATGGTACCCACCTGTCTAAAGAATGCATACGCATCTCCATCAGCAATCGAGGTATGAGTAAATTTAAGATGTCTTTCCTCTGCAGTTTTGAATACACATGAAGATAGACCAGTACTTGCAAAAACCGCAGCAACAATTAATGTATTAATTTTCATCGCTTATATATTTTAAAACACACAAAAATAAAAAAATATCCCTATTAATGTCTATTTCTATTCAATTCAAATTCATTCTAAGCTAAATTTCGACCAGCATTTACAACCCCATAAATTGTACGACCAATTAGTTTTCTGTATATATTGGCCTTATCTTCATCCAAGGTCCCTTTATTAAGAAGCCTAATTGCATAATGCTGAATTATCAACAACGGCAGAATTATTTTTTCCCTTTCCATAATGGAAGCTTTTTCCACTGGATAATTCTCCATTAGTTCGTTCATCCCCGTCAATTTCAAGAGGTATGCCTTGGTTTTATCATATTCTTGTTTCAAATCTTTCCAGAACTCACCAAACTTCTCATCATTTTCCATATAGGAAGTGATATCGAAATTTGATTTTGTCATTGACATCATACAATTATCAATAACTGTATTGAACATGCCAGAAGTTTCATAAAGGTTCTTCACGTAAGACCATAGATTATTGTCTTCTGCCCATTGTAATGCAGTTCCTACTCCATAAAACCCTGGAATATTTTGTTTTAGTTGGCTCCAAGAAGTCACAAAGCTAATTGCCCGTAAATCTTCTAATCTTAACTCTCTATCAGAATTTCGTTTCACCGGTCTGCTTGAGATATTGATAGAAGAAAGGGATTTCAAAGGACTAAGGGTTTCTAAATATTTTAAAAACAAAGGATGATGTCTAATACTCAAAAACTTTCGATGGCTCTCTGCAGCCATATGATCAATTACTTCTTTCTGTTTCGCGGTTAACGTATCTCCTTCTCTTTGTTGCAAATCGGAAATAATTCCAGCGTGCAATAATTGTTCGATATTGTACTTGGCTGTATCAACTGAGCCATACTGACTACTAATTGTTTGCCCTTGGATAGTAAGTTGGATGTGATTATTTTCAATTTCCCTACCCATGGATGAATAAAAACGTTGAGTTTTACCTCCTCCTCTTGCCGGAGGACCTCCGCGACCATCGAAGAATACAAGATCCACATTATATTCTCTTGAAATAGTTGTCAATTCGATTTTAGCTTTATAGATTGACCAGTTTGCCATCAAATACCCTCCATCTTTGGTACTATCAGAGAATCCCAACATGATTGTTTGTTTATTTCCTCGTTTCTTTAAATGTTTAGCATAAGTTTTATTCGAATATAGACTGCGCATCACATTCCCTGCATGTTTTAAGTCATCCACAGTTTCGAATAATGGCACGAAATCCATTTTTAAATTTTCGATTTCCCAATCCTGCCATAGAAATAATTGCATCAAACCTAGAATGTCAGAAGCTTGCTGACAATTTGATATTATAAACCGCTGTACTGCACGTTCGCTACCAGAGGCCTGGATATCTTTGATTAATCGAATTACTTTTAATGTATCGCTAACCAAAGGATCTTTATTATTCTCAAGATTTAAATTAGCGTGAGTAAAACTAATATATTTCTCTTTTTCCTCTTCTGAACCTTTAATGGTGGCCAAATCAATCCCAGTTTCCTTCGGAAAATTCGCTACTAAACTATTAAAGGTCTCACGAAGTATGCTGCTATCCTGTCTTATATCCAGAGTTGTAAAAAAACATCCAAAAGTTTGAACTTTACGCTTTAAATCTTCAACAATCTCAACAAATAATCCATCATGATTTTCCTTTAATACTCTAATAATTTCAGAAAGGTTATGAGAGATTTTCTCAGTCTCATCCACAGGATTCTCTACAGGATTGAAACTATTATCATAGAATAAATCTTGAAGAGTATCCATATATGATTCAACACCACGGAACGTTATCCTACGTTTTACGATTCTAAAATCACGATAATAGCACCTGAACAATATTGTTCTTAATAAAGCAGATACTTTTTTGGTACTTTCCCAGGTGACATTAGGATTTCCATCACGATCACCACCCGGCCAAAAGCCAAGTTCAATCATCTGATTAATATCCTGGGGAGAAATCTCTAACTCATCATCAAATTTAGCCTGAATTTCCGAAGCTACACGATAAAACACATTTTCCAGGTACCATGCTAGGCTAATTGCCTCATCTACAGGAGTAGGCTGTTGCTTATTTATAAATGGGGTTTTTCCCAACTGTTGAAGAAGCAAATGAATTTGAGGAATATCGTCCTTTTTAAGGTCTTCAATTAAATCATTAATAATAGACAACACTGGACCGGGATAGAATTGAGTAGGGTGAGCAGTTAAAACTAGACGGATTGACATTTCTTTTACTCTTTCGGCAATCTGTTTTTTAATCTGAGGGCTGTTTTGAGCTAGATTAAAAATTGATTTCAATCCACTGGTCTCATCGCTCTTTCCGACAGATTTGAAAGCAGAATCTTCCACCGCATCAAATAATACGACTTGACGTTCAATGTATTGCACAATACGAAAAAGTAAATCCAAGCGATCATCCTCTTGAACATATTGTTCATATTGACCAAAAAAACTATCTATAATTATCTCCGGTGGTAGATGTTCTTCAACTCCTTTTTCACAATGGGTATTAAAAAATGGAAGTAATGTTCCAGTATGTCGTACACGTTGAAAAGGAAGAGTAAGAAACAAACTTTTAAATAAATCAAACCTCGTAAGAACTTCGTTCTGAAAAGCTGCTTTTTTCTGACTTAATCTCATAGTATTAATAAAGTATCATGTTTTTTGACCTAACGGTGTGGCCTATACCATTACAAATATATCATTTTAATATATTTCTCAGCAACTAATTGTAATTTTTACACTTAGCAAATACAAATATTATTAATTTAATAATAAAAATTTTAAAATAATCTCCTATTCTATAAATTAAACTATAAAAATTTCATGTTGTTTTCCACACCTTTTTAACTATTGCTTGCTTATCTTTGTTTAATTGAATCATGGAAAAAACAAGGGAAATAAGCAATTTTTTTAATAGTCAATATTTTGCGGATGGATTGCGAATTACGATAGGATGTATTGTTCCAATCATAATTTGCGTTACTGTCGGAGAAATATTGATGGGTACCTATATTTCCTTAGGTGCTTTACTCGTTGGTCTTTCAGATACTCCCGGAGCTCCAACGCACAGGCGAACAGGAATGATAGCCTGTCTATTTACTTGTGTTATTACTCAGTTTATTGCTGTTCTTGCTAATGATAACCATTGGTTAATGACAATAGTAATCGGTATACTTTGCTTTATTTACTCCATGTTTGCTGTTTTTAATGCCCGTTCTGCCACTGTAGGTTCAATGGGTATACTAATCATGATAATCTTTGTAGATAGTAGCGATACATTCGAAGAGGAAATTCTATTCATCTTCTACTTTACTATTGGAGCGTTGTGGTACATGTTTATTAGCTTTTCAATTACCCAAGCCAAACCCTATAGGTTAGCACAACAAGAACTCTCTGAATCCATTAGACATGTGGCAGATTTTATTAGGTTGCGAGCTAACTTTTACGACAATCGAACCATAATACAAGACAACTATGGGAAATTGATTGATAAACAAATTGAAGTTCATCAGCATCAAGAAAATGTCAGAGATCTATTATTTCAAAGTAAAAGGTCTATTAAAGACACAACGAAAGTAGGTCGTTTTTTAACATTAATATTTAATGATATTGTGGATCTTTTTGAACAATCCATGACTACACATTACGATTATGAATTAATTCGGAAGGAATATGGTGGAACTGGCATTTTAAAAGATTTCAAACAATTACTTTTAAAAATATCCAATGAGCTCGATCACCTAGCATATCAATTAAATGCTAATAAGGCACCCAAACCACTATATAATTTCAAGCTGGATATAGAAGGTATTTTACTAGAGATTGATTCGCTTGAAAAAGGAAAGGGGGTTAACTCCTACCCCTTAAAAAAGATACTTATTAGTATACGTCAAATCAGCATTTTAATTCATAACATCTATAATTACAGTGTTATCCGACCCAATAATATAAAAAAACAAGAAATAGAGGAGGCAGATAAATTCATTCAAACTGAACACCTGGATTGGACTAAAATAAAGGATAATCTCTCTATGGATTCCACGGTTTTCCGCCATGCATTGCGAATGGCCTTAGTAATGGCATCCACTTATCTAGTGTTAAATTTAGAATATTTTAACCTAGGTACAATGGGGAGTTATTGGGTACTTCTAACCATTATGGTCATCTTAAAGCCAGGATATGGGCTAACTAAAGAAAGAAATCTACAACGCTTATTGGGTACAATAATAGGTGGTGTGATTGGATCTATTATTTTGATCACAGTTCATTCAGAAATTGTCAGATTTATTTTCATGATTTTCTTTTTCCTAACAGCTTACAGCATGTTTAGAGTAAATTACATTGTTGCTGTACTGTTTATGACACCATATGTTCTGATTATGCTAAGTTTTACTGGTTTGAATACGTTTGAAATTGCGAAAGAAAGAATTTTTGACACATTTTTGGGCGGAATGATTGCCTTTTTGTCAAGCTATATTATCTTTCCAAGTTGGGAAAGTTTTCAAATAAAAAACAATCTAAACCAATTGCTTATAGCAAACTATAACTACCTTGCTCAAGCAGTACGTATTTTATCTGGAGAGAATATTACGGTAACAAGTTATAAATTATCACGTAAAGAATTATATATTGCTGCGGCCAATATGGGTTCAACCTTCCAAAGAATGTTATCTGAACCCAAATGGAGACAGAAAAGCACGAAGGAGGTTAATAAATTTGTGATTTTAAATCATATTCTGTCTTCATATGGAGCGACTCTGCTGACCCAATTAACAGAAGCAACTGACACAAATTATACTACCGAGCATTTGATCATATTAAAGAAAATATTGAATAATTTGCGCAAATCAATTGATGTGGTTCCTACGAACACAAATGAAAAATTCACGGAAGTATCGACATTTCCGACCTTAACCGAAGATACTCAGGATCCAATTGAATCTAGGCTTATTACTGAACAACTACAATTTTTAAACAAAATTTCATCAGATTTATATAAATCAACCATTGATGTTGTTCAAAAGGAATCAGACCTCCATCAACAATTAGAAAATACAAATGGATAAAATATATGATGTATTAATTATAGGAGCAGGACCGATTGGAATAACCTGTGCGATAGAAGCTAAAAAGAACAATTTAAGTCATGTAATCATTGAAAAGGGATGTCTTACAAACTCAATTTATAATTATCCTGTTAATATGACGTTCTTCTCAACTTCTGAACGACTGGAAATTGGTGAAACACCATTTGTCACAACAAATCCCAAACCTAAGCGTGCTGAGGCCTTGGAATATTACCGCCGCGTTGAAAATAAGTTTACTTTAAATACTAATTTATTCGAAGAGGTTATACAGATTGATAAAATCAATAATATTTTTCATGTTAGAACGAATAAATCCCAATATTTAGCACAACATGTAATCATAGCTACTGGTTTTTATGATATTCCAATGTATCTAGATGTTCCTGGAGAGGACTTAATTAAGGTCAAGCATTATTATGATGATCCGCATTTTTATGCTAAACAAAAAGTAGTAGTGGTTGGTGCGAGCAATTCGTCTATTGATGCAGCATTGGAAATCTATAGAAAAGGTGGAGATGTTACTTTGATAATTCGCGGAACTGAGATAAGTCCACGTGTGAAATACTGGGTCAAACCAGATATTGAGAACAGAATTGCAAATTCGGAAATAGCCATTTATTATGAGTCAAATATCGAAAGAATAAATGAGAAAGAGGTCTTCATAAGGACTCCGAATGGACAGGTTCGCATAGAGAATGATTTCGTTTTAGCATTAACAGGTTATCGACCTAATTTCGAATTCTTAAGAAAATCAGGAATTATTGTCCCATTAGATAGTCCAAGTATTCCAATGCATAATCCAAATACAATGGAAACTAATATCGAAAACATATTTTTGGCCGGAGTGGTCTGTGGTGGTTTAAATACTCACTTATGGTTTATTGAAAATTCTAGGATTCATGGTCAAATCATCATTCAGGAAATTATAAGGAAAAAGTCAAATTCGTAACCCATTAATAAAGATAAAGGAAAGTTTCCTTTGCAGGTCTAAAATATATTCAAACTCTACCTTGGTTGGGGGTAAAAACAAACTTTTAATTTCTTGAAGGATACCAATTCGCATCCCTAATATTGAAATTAATAAAATTCTAGCGGTTACGTCTAAGTCGTCAACTTGAATTTCTTTATATTTTACTCCTAGTTTAAGAATTTCAGTTATAAGAACAAGCTCCTTCTCAAATAAAAGAGGAAAAACACATTCTAAATCACTAGGAAGATCATTTCGTAGACTATAAGTAAATTCAAACAAGTTATAATTATCCTTTATGACCTTTAATCGAGATTCTAGAAAACTCTCCATGGCCTGCTGAACGTTTTCTGACTTTTCGATTAATTTTAAACTTTCAGTCCTAAGTTCTTCAATCACCAATTCAAAAACCGCAGCGTAAAGTCTATTTTTATCTGGGAAATAATAATATAACAATGCTTTTGAAAAAGATAAATCTTGAGCTATTTCAGCCATTGTGGTCTTTGCTAAGCCAAAATGAGCAAATCTTCTTTTTGCCGCTTCTAGAATTTTTGATCGTTTAGCATCCGCATTCTTAGCCATTCACAATTAAATTAGTTTATAAATCGGCGTTTACTTATCTTTACAGCCATGTAAACTAAGATAGTTTATTTTTTCGAACTTTTAAAAGATTCGGTCAAAAAAATGAAAAACGAAATCCTCCAACAATTTTCGCTTAAAAATTACAACACTTTTGGCATAAATGTCTCTGCTTCAAGCTTTGTAAATATTGAGAAAGAAGAGACATTAAATGAATTATTCGAGAAAAAGAAATTTGAATCTAAATTCTTTATTTTGGGTGGAGGAAGTAATATATTGTTTACAAAAGACTACACTGGTCTAATAGTACATATGGCAAACAAAGGAATTCATCATTTTATTGAAGGAAACCATGTCTTTGTTACTTCAGCTGCTGGTGAAATATGGAATGATTTGGTTTGGTATTGCATTAATTATGACTTCTCTGGGTTAGAAAATATGGCGTTAATACCAGGATCTGTAGGCGCATCACCTGTTCAAAATATTGGAGCGTATGGACAAGAATTAATGCACATTTTGTTTACTTGTAGAGCATTTGATACGCAATCAGGTGAATTTGTAACTTTTAAAAATGAAGAATGTGAGTTCTCTTACAGAGATAGTATTTTTAAAAAGAAATATAGCGGCCGGTTTATTATTACTAGTGTGACGTATAAACTTCCCCTTAAAAACCAGATCAATACTAGCTATGGGGCAATAGAAACAGAACTGAGTAAAAGAGGGATTACTGCACCTACAATTAAAGATATTGCCGAAGTAGTTTCTAGTATACGAGTTGAAAAATTGCCTGACCCATCAACCGTTGGTAATGCAGGAAGTTTTTTTAAAAATCCTATAGTTCCAATGGATCAACTTTTAGAGTTACAGGTTAACTTTCCAGAAATTGTTTATTATAAAATTAGTGATGATTTAGTCAAACTTGCGGCAGGTTGGTTAATAGAAATCGCAGGTTGGAAAGGAAGGCAAGTTGGCGAGGTAAAAGTGTGGAAAAATCAAGCTTTAGTACTCACAAATTTAGGAAAAGCTACTGGAAATGAAATATTTAAAGTATCGTCTACTATTGTGGACGATGTCTATAGAATGTTTGGAGTGACATTAGAACGAGAAGTTAACATTCTTTAAAAGTTTTCCACATTTTCGTCTACGAAATATTCTTTTTATTATTAAACAATAAACTTTGTTTATCAAGTCGCTGACCAAGTTTCTCATCCTTTCAGCTTTTTACTGTAGCGACATTTACAATTCAAATCTTCTTAAAATCTCATTATTTCTTTTTTTTTTGCACAACAATTGCTTTAGTATTATAAGAAAATGTGTTAAACTATTTGACACTTAGCAGATTTTAGTCTGCGATCCGAAAAAGTATCCTTTAACTATACTATAATCGAAAGTCGTATGAACAAGTTTGAATTCAATTCATTAGTCGTAAAACATTCAGATTCACTAAAAAGTTACGCAAGAAACTTCACCCGTGATCAAGACGATGCAAATGATCTAGTACAAGACACACTATTAAAAGCTGTTACTTATTTCAAGAACTTTAAAGACGGTACAAACTTAAAAGGATGGCTATATACCATCATGAAAAATACTTTTATAAATAATTATCGTCGTATTGTAAAAACAAACTCATTTATCACCAAGGAAGAGGAAATTTCACAAACAAATTTGGTCGTTTCTGCCACAAAAAACAAGGGAGAGAATAAGTTCGTTATGGAAGACATCAATAATGCTTTATTAAAGTTATCTGATGAATATTATATTCCCTTTACGATGTACTTCGAGGGTTATAAGTACCATGAAATCTCCGATCATTTACAAATTCCAATTGGAACAGTAAAAACTAGAATTCATGTAGCTAGAAAGTCAATGAAAAAAACCCTGACAGCCTATAGTCTAAGTTTAGAATAATTAAACGACTAGTCCTGAAAAAATGCATTTTTTCAGGACTAGTCGTTTAATTATTCAGAAATAAAGAGGAATTGATAGATTTTAAAACTTATCAAATTTCAAATTTCGATAACGTAACAAATTCTTGAATACGATCAGAAATTTCTTTATGAGTTAATGTTTGTAGCTTTTCTGTTCCAAATTTTTCAACACAAAAAGATGCCAATGCTGAACCAAAAATTATAGCATTTTTCATATTTGTGAAGTTTATTGATTGAAGTTTAGCTAAATATCCTATAAAGCCTCCTGCAAATGAGTCCCCTGCGCCTGTCGGGTCAAAAACATCCGCCAAAGGAAGTGCTGGAGCCGAAAACACCTGGCCCTCTCCAAATAATAATGCACCGTGTTCTCCTTTTTTAATAATTAAATACTTAGGCCCCATTTTTAAAATCTTCGAGGCGGCTTTTACTAAAGAATACTCTCCAGAAAGTTGTCGAGCTTCTGCATCGTTTATGGTTAAGACATCCACCTTTTTCAAAACATCCAATAATTCATCCATTGCTACATCCATCCAAAAGTTCATTGTATCCAATACAACTAGTTTTGGTTTATTCTTCAGCCGTTCCAGTGTTGCGCTTTGTACTGCTGGCGTTAAATTACCTAATAATAAGTATTCGCAATCTTGATAAGAATCGGGTAGTTTAGGATCAAAATCTGACAGGACATTTAATTCTGTAACCAGGGTATCCCGACTATTCATATCATTATGATATTTACCAGACCAGAAAAAAGATTTTCCACCAGGAATAATCTCGATCCCTTCTATGGATATTCCTTTTGATTTTAAAATATTTAAATTCTCCTCACCAAAATCTTCTCCAATTACAGAGACTAATTTTACTTCCGGATAAAGATAAGAAGCCGCTAAACCAGCGAAAGTGGCTGCCCCCCCAACAATTTTATCTGTTTTCCCAAATGGTGTTTCAATAGCATCAAACGCTACTGTTCCTACGATTACTAGACTCATGGATATTTTTTTTATAAAAAACAAGCCGGCATCTTGGCCGGCTTATTCAAATTTTTGCTCCTGAAGCTGGGCTCGAACCAGCGACCCTCTGATTAACAGTCAGATGCTCTAACCAACTGAGCTATTCAGGAATCATTTAAATGACTATTGTCATCCTTAAAGTGCTACAAAAGTACGTTTTTAAAAATTCATTCACAAAAAATAAATGAAAAAAAAAACACCTAAAATTCAGCATCCGTCTTTCCTATTTTTACAGTTAGAAAGCAGAATTCCTACCCCCATTCCTTAAAATAACGATATACCCCTCTCTTTCATTAATTTACAATTTAACTAGGATAGGTTTTATCTGAATATGACATCCTTCAAATAACAATAAATAGTTTTTGTCCCTTTTTTATGAATATATATAGCATGCTTAACCTCATTTTAACTGAAAAAAAACTAAGCATTTACCAATTCAGGCTGAAGTTGTTCAAGAAAACCTTTCAAGAAAGGCAATTCGACAATTTCGTTTTCGTCGAGTATTTTCCCATTGAATGACACGACATCAAGATCTATAATTCTCGCTGCATTTTTATCCTTTGACCGAACCCTTCCCATTATTGCCTCTATTTGCTTCAATTCCATTTTCAATCGCATAAAGGGTAAATTAGTATGTAATAAAACCGCACAATTTAAAAAATCCTCTTGGTTTTCATTTTTTAAAGGTTTTGTCTTAAGAAAATTTGTTCTATTCTCAATAATTCCAATTCTTTGGATGTATTCAAGTGCTTTCAACATATTCTCTTCCGAACGGATATTTGAACCCATTGAGATTAGAGAAACATTATAACGGTCCTTACTTGAAATTTTCACCAATACATTATCTGCGAATCTTATTGCATAGGGTTTTTCAACTTTTATCTCAACATCTTGAATATCAGTACTAAAATTAATGACAGTTTGATATAATTTTTCTGCTAAAGTTTCAATAAGATGAAAAGATTGGTTATCAACAATTTTAATTATATCCTTGGTTAAGCTCTTGTAATTTACTGCATATTCTACTTCATCATTCTGTGAAGCATATGTTGCGTCATATTTAAAAGAAAATGAAATAATTAAATCTTGAAGCTTCTCTTTTTCCCAATCAATAAATCCAATGTAAGAACGCAAACGCAAATTTTCCACTTGAATGGTCATCAATTTTGCAGAAGAAATGGAAATTTTATTCATAGCTTTAGTATATAAATGGATTAATGTGATAAATGTTCTCCCCCATCAACATAAATAATTTGACCAGTCACAAAGTCATTTTCGAGCAGAAACTGAACTGTCCTCTGAATATCTAGCAGATTTCCTATTTTCTGCATGGGGATACCCGAAGCTAAATTTAATAAATATTGTTCGTCTTTATCATATGGCGGCAGAATCAATCCTGGGCAAATTGCATTTACCCTCACATTTGGTGCTAATTGTAAAGCTGCAATTTTTGTAAATTCGCCTAGAAGTTTCTTACTTAAAATATAATCCAAATGTTTTGTTCGGTCCTTTTTTATTTTAGTATCCAAGAGGTTAATAATAGACCCTCTATTAAAAATCCGGGCAAACGCTTTGGTTAAAAGATACGCTCCCTCAAAATTACTTTTAATTTGCCTAGTCAGAATTTCATTCCCTATCTCTCCAAGATCTGATAGCACAAAGTCAGATGCATTATTTATCAAAACATCTAGTATAATTCCCCTGGTTTTCAAATCATAAAATAACTGATCAAAATCGTTTACCTCTAAAAAGTCAAATTGCACTAATTCTACCTTAACTCCAAATGATTCTATATTCTGTTTTAATAATTCTGCTTTGTTCAGAGAACTACGAAAGTGTAAAACTAGGTTATAACCCATTTCAGCAAGTTGCAGCGCAATTGCCTTGCCGATACGGTCTGCGCCCCCAGTTACTAAAGCATATTTATTCGATTCGATCATATTTTAGATTTTAGTCAATTCAGTAGTTATGGATACATTTTTAAGACAGTGGCCTTATTCATTAAGAAATGACATTCAAATAGTCAAAACCAATTTACCATTTTTCTCTAGCTCCTTACGATAGTAATGAAAGAAGTTATTTTGCCACCCACTCTAGTTATTAAGATTCCTATATACAAAGAATTGTTCAGAGAGATAAAATCCATCCCTCCCTTACTTTGATATTGGCGGGTTATTTAACTAACTACCAGTATACACCGTTAGAGTATGAATGTAGCCAACAAGTTACAGTTTATGAAAAATTAACGAATAAATTGAACTCCAATTGCGTTTAACACAACAAACTGATTAAAACAATACTTTTAAAAAGAAAGGAAAGTAGAAAAATCATTTGGAATGATAAAGATTATAATGGTATTTTTTTATGTTAATTAAAAAAAGGCTATTTTTCTTTACGAAAAACAGCCTTTTTTTGCTCCTGAAGCTGGGCTCGAACCAGCGACCCTCTGATTAACAGTCAGATGCTCTAACCAACTGAGCTATTCAGGAATTTTCCATCCTTATCGTTTGGTGATGCAATTATCGGAAGTTTAAAGGAATTGTCCAAATATTTTTAAGCAATTTTTCGCAAGTTATTCAGAACCAATAAGAATAATTAAAACAAGACATCGTGGAGAATTAAAGTTGCGAAGGAAAAATAAATTACAAGACCAGTAACATCGACTATGGTAGATACAAATGGCGCTGATGAACTTGCCGGATCTGCACCACATCTCCTAAGAATAAAAGGTAACATAGAACCTATTAAGGAACCCCATAGCACCACACCGACTAATGAAATTCCAATTGCTGCACCGTACAAATACCAAGCATCACCATAGGAAGTTAAAAATGCTTCTTCAGCTGCAATACGTACGAAACCAAGTACACCTAGAATAATACCCAAAAAAGATCCCGATAGGATTTCTCTTTTCATAACCATCCACCAGTCTCGAAGTGTGACCTCTCCCATAGCCATAGCCTGAATAATTAGGGTTGATGCTTGAGAGCCTGAATTACCGCCACTAGACATGATTACAGGCATCAATAAGACTAAAATCGTTGATAGCTGAGACTCGTAATGCTTAAGGACATTAAAGGTCAGCAGTTGACCTAAGAACAAGACAATAAGCCATCCTGCTCTTTTTTTTACTAAATGAAATATCGAAACATCCAAATATGGTTCATCTAAAGCTTCTGTACCACCAATACGTTGCATATCCTCTGAATACTCTTCGTTGGCAACCCACAAAATGTCATCAATGGTAACAATACCCAACATTATGTCTTTATCATCAACTACCGGAAGAGCAACACGGTTGTTCATCCTAAAAATTGTCACAGCCTCTTCTTGAGGATCATTAGCTTTAAGTGAAATCAATCGATTATCAATTAAATCGGCAACGATTTTCTCGGGTTCTGCCAATAAAACATCTTTAATTCGAACGTCGTCGATCAGCTTTCCGTCTGAATCAATTACATACAACACATCAATAGTTTCCGAAGCTCCACCATATCGCCTGATATGATCCAACACCCTGACCATTGTCCATTGTTCTTTTACAGTGATATAATCAGGGGTCATCAAGCGTCCAACGGAATCTTCTGGATATCCAAGCAGAGATAAGGCTTCTTTTCTTTCTTCAGGTGTAAGATAGATTATCAGTCGTTTTACAACGTCTCCGGTTAGTTCACTAAAAAAAGATGTACGATCATCAGGAGGCATCTCATTTAAGAGCTCTCGAATCTTCGTTGCGGATAGTTTTTTAAATATTCTTTCCTGGGTTGGAAAGTCTAATATTCTGAAAACATTTACAGCCCTTTTCAGGCTCAAGGTTTCTAAAAACAAGGGGCCAAATTCTGGAAGTTCATCAATCAGCTCCTCCACATCTGAGATGTTAAGTTCGTTTAAATAATCGGCGAGTTCGGCCAAATTATCTCGATCTATCAACTGCTCAACATCTGCCACCATTGTTGCTAATTCTTCCATACCTCTCCTTTATTTTTTCAATCTTACATTGGTCCAAAAAATCGTTTGTGCAAAAATCGTTTTTTAATTCTAAATAATATAATAATTTTTTTTGACTTATTTGTCTTGCTTAATTTTCAAGATCCTCCAACGTGAGACAATCAAAAACAAAGACAATTTGTCATCTCTCATTTTTAAAACAAAAAAATATTTTATAAAGCGACAAAAACACAAACAAGTCAATAAACATTGACATACATGATTGATCATTTAATAACCATTTCTATATATGATCTTAATAGAATATAAGCCTAATTTTAGAATTAACCATCCTAAATTTCATTCGCCTTTCGCAAAATGTAAATTTCATAATGATAGGTGTCCATTAGCTTGTAACCCAAAAATAGAATCCTTGAATAATTAGACTTTTTAGAGTACATTTACAAATGTAAGAATAACGATAAATTAACATCACATTGACGAGAATTAACCCCTTTATATCTTAAAAAATCCAATTTTTCACCAATAGTAAATTATTTATAATATACTATTAATCAATAAATAAATAACATTTAATAAAATTAATAATTCAATTAAAATCCACTATTACAACTAAAATAATTAGTAAATGACAATATTAGGGCATAAAATTAGATTTAAATTATTAATAATCAATATAATAGCATTATCTATATCAACTGTATATTTACCATCGGTCAACGCGCAAATTTATGACGCCGATCAACCCTCACCCAGGGTTGTTTGGAAACAAATTAACAGAGAAAATTTTCAACTTATTTTCCCTAAAGAATTTGAAAATTCAGCTATACTTCTCTCCTATCAAATCGACAGTTTAATCAAGTTTTCAAGCAGAGATTTACAAATTAAGCCGAGAAAAATTTCGATCATTTTTCAAGAGAATCACATAATTCAAAATGGTTATGCACAACTTGCACCTCGAAAAGTTGAAGCATATTCAACACCAGGACCTGCGAGCGATAATGTAGAATGGTTACCAAATCTAATCCAACATGAATTACGACACGTTGCTCAATTTGACAAATTGACAGGAAAAATTAAAGGTCCTTTATTCGAACAATTGGCCCTTGCGTTGTTTGGTTTACATGTTCCAGCATGGTATTTTGAAGGTGATGCTGTTTCAATTGAGACGCAATTTTCTTCCGGAGGGAGAGGACGCAGCCCTTCTTGGATTATGCCAATACGAACCAATATCTTGTCAGGCAATTCGTATTCATTCAATAAAAACATTTTAGGTTCATTTAAGGATTTAACCCCATCTTATTATTTAACAGGATACGTTATGAACACGTACCTAACAAACCACTATGGATATTCAGTAAAAGAAAAAATATTGGAAAGGATGAGAAAGCATTTGTTGAGACCTTTCAATTTCAATCAAGCGTTAAAAAAACAAACAGGATTAAGTACAAGAAAATTATATCAAGCTAGTCTTCATGAACTAGATTCTCTTTGGACTTCCGAAGAAATTAAGCACGCCCCATTTCTGATTCACGTCGAAAAGGAACGATATCCAACCAGCTATTTTTTGCCTCAAACGAATCAATCTAACGATGTATTTGCTTTAGTCCAATCAACTATGAATACCCCACAAATAAGAAAAATTTCAGAATCAAAAAAGGAATTCTTAATAAATATAGGGTATCAATTAACACCATATTTTGACCTGGGCGACCGATATATTGTGTGGGACGAAATTAGAAAAGATGCTAGATTCGGAAAACAAACCTATAATATTATTAGACTTTTAGACCTTGAGACGAATAATACAAGAACAATTTCTAAAAAATCTCGTTTTTACAGCCCTGTAATCGCCTCAAAGTCTCAAAAGGTGTATGTGGTCCAAATAGATAAAAACAACTGCTCTAGTCTCGTATATATTGATATAAATTCTACAAAAAGCTCGAAAATATTGCAAATGCCATTAGGCATTTTGTTGCAACAACCCAGTTTGAACTCGGATGAAACAAAACTCATCACCATAGCAATCAGCAAAAAAGGGACAAATCTCATCGAAATTGACTTGAATTCATCCACGTGGAAAGCCTTATTACCTTGGTCAAATCAACAATTTGAAAGACCAATTTACAGCGGTGAAGATATTATATTCAAAGCTCATTTTAATCGAATTGATAACCTATATAAATTCTCTCGAGTTAAAAACACTATATTTCAATTATCAAATTCAGCTTACGGTGCCTTTTACCCAAGCATAGCGAACGACTCAACCTTATATTATAATGAATATCAACATGATGGTTATAAACCAGCTCAACTTAGCCTAAAATCGCCTAATTTCGGTCCAATTATCTTTCAAAAGAATGTGCCATCATTATTAGATAAGCAGTTACCAAAATCCAAGACACTAACGCTTGATTCAATATCAGAGCCTGTAAAAGTTAAAGATTATAGTCCAATAAGCGATTTTTTTAATTTCCATAGCCTTAGCTTAAGTTCAAATAACTTTGAAAGCTTTGACAATTATAAACCCGGAGTGTTCTGGCTTGCCAATGATTTATTGAATACTTCTCAATTAAAATTAGGGTATCAATACGATTTGGATCTAGATAAGAACATAATTTCAGCAGAGCTTATTTATCAGCGGTACTATCCAAAATTCGTTGTTGCCTATCAAAACCGAGGTCAGATTGGTTATGCGAAAAAACAAAATTCACAAAACGAATATTCAAAATTCGATTTCAGGGAACACTATTACTCTTTTGAAATGCAAATTCCTCTTACTATTTATAGAGGTAATACAATCTACAGCTATGGTATTAACTTTGGTACATCTTATCAAAAAAGATACAATTTAAGCCTTTCAACTTTGCAAGGTTTTAAGGAGGAAATTAAGTTTCCATTAAATTATCAAATTTATTTCAACAGGAACAATCAAAAAAGTCAAATGGATTTAATTCCAACTTGGGGTCAAAACATCAACCTTGTGTATAGACATGTCCCATTTGAAAACACGCTTAATGGAACTTTATTTGCTGTGAAAACCAATTTTTATTTTCCAGGGTTCTTTTTGAATCATGGTCTACAATTAAGGGTATCATATCAAAAATCGGATGGTCGATATAATAATTCTTACGATATCCCTATGGTTAGTGGATATGCACATATCGAATCCCCAATAGTTAAAAATACCCTTTTAATGAACTATAGATTTCCGATTACTTATCCCGATTGGTCGATCGGCTCCCTAGCATTCATCAAGCGTCTTCATGGTTATATCTTTGCGGATTACCAAAACCTACATGAAAGCAACATAGGTCCTACATCATTTGGAATTGGAATTTCAGCAGATTTTAATTTATTTCGGTATAAACTTCCAAATTTTGGAATAGGCACAAAGCTAACCTACATTAATCATCCTAGCGCGAGAGGAAAAATCATCCCTAGTTTTAGCTTCGATTATAGCTACTAAGACAAAAGTGAACCGAGACAAACGAAACATCCCCTTAAACGAGATGAAAAAATCTTATTTAAGGGGATGTTATATGGTTACTAAGATTTTTAATCTTCTAAAATAGCCTTTACCCCAGGAAGTGTCTTTCCTTCCATATATTCAAGTAAAGCTCCGCCCCCGGTACTCACATAACTCACATGTTCAGTCATTCCAAATTTAGATACCGCAGCAGCTGAATCACCACCACCAATTAAAGAAAAAGCACCTCGCTCGGTTGCAGCTACGACTGCGTTTGCAACAGCCCGAGTTCCTGTTTCGAAAGTTTCCATCTCAAATACTCCCATTGGTCCATTCCATAACAATGTATTTGATGCCCCTATCACTTCAGCAAAATGCTCAGCAGATTCCTTTCCTATATCCAACCCCTGTTTATCCGCTGGAATTTGATCATTAGGACCATCGTATACATTCGCGTCATTCGCAAAACGATCAGCTATCTGTGCATCAGTAGGTAACACAAGATTCACACCCTTTTCTTCAGCTTTCTTCACCAACTCATTGGCCAAATCCAATTTATCAAGTTCAACCAAAGAATTACCTATTTCTCCACCTCTTGCTTTGACAAAAGTGTAAGCCATTCCCCCACCAATTATCAAATTATCAACTTTGTTTAACAAGGCATCTATTAACTCCAACTTATCAGAAACTTTAGCACCTCCCATGATTGCGGTAAACGGGCGCTCAGGGTGGTTTAAAATCTTTTCTGCATTATCAATTTCCTTAGCCATTAAATAGCCAAAAAACTTGTTCTGAGGAAAATATTTTGCAATAATGGCCGTAGAAGCATGTGCCCTATGGGCTGTACCAAATGCATCATTTATGTATACGTCTCCTAAATCTGCCAATTGTTTTGCAAAATCGCTATCTCCCTTTTCTTCCTCTTTATAGAATCTAAGATTTTCTAATAATAAAATTTCCCCCGCTTGTAATTCACCTGCTTTCTGCACAGCTTGCTCACCAATGCAATCATCAGCAAATTTAACATCGAGGTTCAACACATTTGATAAATGATCTACAATGTGCTTTAATGAAAATTTATCAGTTGGTCCATCTTTTGGCCGTCCTAAATGAGACATGAGTATAATTGACCCTCCATCTTTTAAGATTTTTTTGATTGTTGGAAGGGCTCCCTGTATTCTGTTATCATCTGTAATGTTAAAGTTCTCATCTAAAGGAACATTGAAATCGACTCTGATCAATGCTTTTTTCCCTTTAAAATTTAAATCGTCTATAGTTTTCATATTTTTTTATTTCGGGTTGATTTTCGCGCTTAAAGATATAAAAAAGGCGTTGATTCAGAAATGTAAATCGGTGTCTTTTTATGTTTAATGTATTTCAACTAGGTAAGGAATTCTTGCTTGAACTCCACTTTGTTTCGAAATCTTTTTTAATTCAGTCAAATATTTCAAATAATCACCAATCTGATCTTCTAATAGCCATATTTTTAATTCCTCCTTTGAGGTCGAAAAAAACATGGAGAATGGATCTTCTTCCCTTGGATATTCAGATACCCTATATTGATCCAAATTCGCTTTCTTTGCCGCAGAAACAATTGCCTGATCCAAACTAGCAACACGATCAACCAATTTTAATTTCACGGCCTGTTCACCTGTCCAAACTCTCCCTTGCCCCACACTATCTACATAGGAAATATCCAAGCCCCTACCGTCAGCAACTCGTTTTAAGAAAACTTTATAAATGCGGTCCACCCCACTTTGAATGATGTTTTTTTCCTCTTCCGATAAGGCTCGATCAAGATCTACATCCATATCTGCAAATTTTGCTGTTTTAACTGCATCAAAATGAATACCTAATTTGTTGTTAAACAGATTTTTAAAACTTGGTATAACACCGAAGACGCCAATTGATCCAGTTAGTGTTGTTGGGTCAGCAAATATGGAATCGGCTGCGGCAGCAATATAGTATCCCCCAGAGGCCGCATAATCGCCCATTGAGACAACAATTGGTTTTACTTTTTTTGTCAGTTCGACTTCTCTCCAAATCGACTCTGAAGCGAGTGCCGAGCCTCCAGGAGAATTAACTCTCAATACAATAGCCTTTACTCGATCATCTGTCCGGAGGTCTCGGAGTTCTTTCGAAAACTTATCTCCTCCTATCTGACTGATCTCTCCCTCTCCATCTACAATCTCACCATAAGCATATAAAACTGCTACGCGTTCTCCAGAATATTCCCCAGACTTTTCTTTTCCATTGTAATTCAATAATGATATTACAGGAATATCCTTTTCCTGTTCGATAGCTAATTTCTCTTTGATTATAGTTAACACTTGATCCTTGTAATAGAGTTCATCTATAAATCCTAGCTTTTTTGCGTTTTCAGGTTCTTGCAAAAGATAATTTTCGGCGATATGTCTTAAACTATCCTTATCAATATTCCGAGATTGAGATATATCTCCTAAAAAGGTATTGTATATACTTCCTAGATAAGAGTTCACCTGCTCTTTATTAGCCTCACTCATATCATTCCTAATAAAAGGTTCCACTGCACTTTTATAAGTGCCAACTTTTATAATTTGCATCTCAACACCAAGTTTATCTAGGGCTTCCTTATAAAACATAACTGCAGTAGCAAGGCCTCTGAAATCCATCGTACCTTGAGGATGAAGATAAATTTGATCAGCTGTTGAATTAATATAATAACTCTTTTGAGTCATAACATCGCTATAGGAAATTATAAATTTATCACTGTTTTTAAAATCAATAAGCGCCTCCCGAATTGCCTTTAAACTAGCAAAACCAGAATTAACTCCTTTAACATTTAGGAAGATTCCTTTGATTTTATCATCAGATTTCGCCGCTCTTATTTTCGATATAATATCATTCAAACCCAAGCTTTCCGTAGAAGAAATGCCTGGAAAGTCAATTCCCTTAAATGGATTTGGCTCCGTTTTTTCAGTAATTACATGATCCAAATCAATGGTTAAAACGGCATTCATTGGAGTAACTGTTTCAGTTTTATCACTGACTGAGCCAACCATTATTCCTATTGCAATGGAAAATAAGATTATTACTAAAACGGAACTAATTACAACTCCTGTAATAGTAGCAAGAACATACTTAAAGAATGATTTCATGGATCTAATTGTTATAATATAAGGTAAAAATAAACTATTATTCTGATTATCATGAACAATTACTATATTAACTACATGAATTTAGTATATCTATTAACAGGGGCTAATTTAGGTGAACCTTTGCAACAACTTCAAAAAGCAATACAATATATTGAGGAAAAAATAGGAAAAATAGAAATAGCCTCTAGCATTTTCGAATCTGAAGCTTGGGGAATTGTAGATCAACCAGTGTTTTTAAATCAAGTTTTAGCTATTAAATCAGAACTAAATGCAGATAAGATTTTAGAGAAAATCGTAGAAATCGAAACTATTTTGGGACGCGAGCGGAAAGAGAAATGGGGATCACGAGTAATCGATATTGATATATTATATTTTAACAAAGAAATTATTGACACAAAAGATCTTAAAATTCCACATCCGTATATCCATAAAAGAAATTTCACTTTAATCCCATTAGTAGAAATTTCTCCCGATTACATTCATCCCATATTGAATAAATCAAATGCTCAGCTCTTGAAGGAATCCGTTGATCATCTGCAGGTAAGACCACTTGATAAGTATTAGAGCCCATAATGGTTTTATACAAAAAAATATTAGTCGAGTGAGTTTATATTTTTTTGTGAAAAATGAAATTTAGAAAAAATTAAATACAATAATAATACAATTGGAAGGGCGAGAAAATTTAATAAGACTAGTAAGATGCCACTAAAAATAAGAAACATATACTTAAATTTATTTTCGGACCAGCCTAAAGAGCTTAATTTCATTGAAAATAATTTCATTTCTGAAACCAAAAGAACACTAGAGAAAATTGTGATCAGAGACAATATCCATGGATTCAAAAGATAAGAATATTGTTGGACAATAAAAGGAAGGGAAATAATCACAAAGGTATTCATTGGTGTATTAACACCTATAAAATCTGTTGATTGTCTTGAATCAATATTGAATTTAGCTAATCTTAACGCAGAAAAAACGGTCACTAAAAATCCAAGGTATGGTAAATATTGATTTGAAGTAGAATCTTTTAGCAACATAAACATAATGACACCAGGGAGGAACCCGAAACTAACAACATCGGCCAACGAATCTAACTCTTTCCCAATAAGCGATTTTACATGCAGTAATCTAGCTGACATTCCATCGAAAAAATCAAATATACCTGAGGCCAATACACAATAAAATGCACTTAAATAATCGCCATTAAGAGCCATTAAGACACCTATACAGCCACTAAATAAGTTAAGAGAGGTGATAGTGTTTGGGATGTATTTCTTCATAAATCAAAAGCCATCTTCTTATAGGAAGATGGCTAAAATTATCAAATTCTTATGGCTTTTTAACTATTCATGCTAATTAAAAATTCCAAATTAGATTTAGTACCGCGCATTTGAGTGAGCAAAAATTCCATTGCTTCTTGAGAATTCATATCAGCTAGATGATTTCTTAAAACCCATAAACGCTGCAATTCTTCCTTATCAACCAATAAATCGTCTCGTCTCGTGCTTGATGCTGTCAAATCAATTGCAGGGAAAACACGTTTATTAGATAGTTTACGATCTAATTGAAGTTCCATATTACCAGTACCCTTAAATTCCTCAAAGATAACTTCATCCATCTTGGAACCGGTTTCAGTCAGAGCTGTTGCTAATATTGTTAATGAACCACCATTTTCAATATTTCTAGCAGCACCAAAGAAACGTTTTGGTTTGTGTAATGCATTGGCGTCAACACCCCCAGAAAGAATTTTCCCAGAAGCAGGAGCTACTGTATTATAAGCTCTTGCTAATCTAGTAATTGAATCTAACAAGATTACTACATCATGTCCACACTCAACCATTCGTTTAGCTTTTTCCAATACAATATTTGCAATTTTCACGTGTCTATCTGCAGGTTCATCAAAAGTAGATGATACAACCTCAGCTCGAACAGACCTTGCCATATCGGTAACCTCCTCAGGACGTTCATCAATTAATAATATAATTAGATAAACCTCTGGATGGTTTTTAGCGATTGCATTTGCTACTTCTTTCAGCAAGTTAGTTTTACCTGTTTTAGGTTGAGCCACAATCAGCCCGCGTTGTCCCTTACCAATTGGAGTAAATAAATCCATGATTCGCGTGGAATAATTCCCAGCACCTAGATCAAGATTTAATTTTTCATCAGGGAAAAGTGGTGTCAAGTAATCGAATGGCACTCTGTCTCGCACCTCAGCGGGATCTTGTCCATTAATAGCTTCCACTCGAACTAATGGAAAATATTTTTCACCTTCTTTAGGTGGACGAATTGACCCTCGGACATTATCTCCAGTTTTTAGCCCAAATAATTTGATTTGAGATTGGGAAACGTAGATATCGTCAGGAGATGTTAAATAATTATAATCAGAAGATCTTAAGAAACCATAACCATCGGCCATTATTTCTAATACACCTTCATTTACTATCACATTATCAAAATCAGAAGATGTGGAAGATTTTTGAGTTGGTTCTGGCGTAAGCACAGTTTTTTGAGTTGCAACTTGTTCGATTTCAGAAGTAGAAACCGGAGCGGTTTCAACTTTTGGCAAATCATCATCATCAGAAATTCGCTTTCTTCCCAAAGCTACAGGCTCAGCTACTTTCAAGGTGCGAACCCTTTTTCGTGGCCTTTCCGAAGACTCCTCATCATTTACAGGATCCGATTGATCATTATCTTTTTGTGCCTCTTTTGCTATTTCAGAAATTTTGTCAATCAATTCCTGCTTTCTTAGCTTTTCGGCGTCAGCAATACCCAGAACTTTCGCAATCTCGCGTAATTCAGACACGAGTTTCGTATTCAATTCATTAATATCCATTAATTTTAATTATGATTTTTAAGGATTTTTACTTTTTTGAAATTGTATCAATCAGTTTCAATTATATAATAATTGCTTGAGCTAGGTAACTATTAATTTTTAATGTGATTTCTTCCTAGCTTTTTGAAAGACAAATTAAGAACTGCCACAAAGAAAAATATAAGAAATGTAAATTCAAAAGAAAAGTAACATTTTTTTTTAAATTTAACAAAATTTAGGAATAAATTAAGGTAGTAAATTGTTTTAGCACTCTATTTTAATCCGGATAAATCAAAAAAAAATTCTTTATTTGTAATTGCAAATTGTAAAGCTATATCTATTTTTTATGAATAATAAACAAACAAGTACAAACTACCCAGCACTTTACACCTTAATCGTCGTGTTTTTTTTCTGGGGATTCATTGCAGCAGGTAATAGTGTTTTCATACCTTTCTGCAAAAATTACTTCCACCTTGACCAATTCCAGTCCCAATTAATTGATTTTGCCTTTTATTCAGCATATTACGTTGGTGCATTACTATTATTTATTTTTGGTACTATCTCAGGAAAGGATTTAGTCGGGAAATGGGGATACAAAAGGAGTATCGTATATGGGCTTCTTTTCTCCGCACTAGGTGCTGCAGCGATGATAATAGCGGTCGAAGTAAACGTTTATATAGGAATGCTTATTGGGTTGTTTATTGTTGCCTTAGGTTTTTCTCTTCAACAGACTGCTGCTAACCCGTTCGCTGTTATCCTTGGAGATCCAAAAACAGGAGCTTCACGAGTTAACTTGGGCGGAGGTATTAACTCTCTGGGGACGACAATTGGCCCTTTAATCGTCGGTTTCGCGTTATTTGGAACCTTTGAAACAATTTCGGATTCTGAGATCGCAAATCTTCCATTAAACAAAGTAGTATACCTTTACGTTGGAGTAGGCCTGCTATTCATTCTTGCGGCAGGATTATTTTATTTTTCCAAAAAGGTTCCAGATGGATATAACCTGGAAAAAATGGAACCGGCAAATAAAGCAAGAACTACATTAATTATAATGACAGTCCTGTTGTTATGTGCTTTCATTCCAGTTTTTACAAGTTACAAATCAGAGGCTGCCCTCCAAATAGAGCATTTAAAAGTTCAAATCGAAGCTTCGAATAGCATTGATCTTATTTCACAATTAAACGAACTTTCGCATAGCTTGGAATTAAAGCGTATGATTTGGTTATTAATAGCATTATTTGTCGTTGTTGGCGGTTTACTTTTCTCTTACAAAAGTGCTCAGAAAAAACCTGAAGGCTGGGGAGCAATGAAATATCCTCAACTTGTCCTAGGCATGTTAGCACTATTTGTTTACGTAGGAATTGAAGTCGCAATAGGAAGTAATTTAGGGGAACTATTAACGCTAGAAGAATTTGGAAGTTTACAATCCTCACAAATAACTCCTTATGTTTCTATGTATTGGGGAGGCATGATGATTGGGAGATGGGCAGGTGCCATTTCTGCTTTTAATTTAACAAAATCAAAAAAACAGATCTTAACCATCATTGTACCATTAGTTGCATTTTCGATCATTATTGGAGTAAATTCTCTGGCTGGATTTGATATGAAAGTATTATATTACTTTGTAATTTGTGTGATTCTTCAAATATTTGCAACATTAATTAGCAAAGAAAAACCAGTACTTACATTGATAATTTTTGGAACATTTGGATTAATTGCCATGTTGATTGGTTTATTCAGTACAGGAACTGTAGCGATATATTCCTTTCTAGCAGGCGGTTTAGCTTGTTCTATAATGTGGGGATCAATCTTTAGTCTTTCAATCGTTGGATTAGGAAAATATACAGAACAAGGTTCAGCTTTTTTAGTCATGATGATATTAGGAGGCGGTATAATTCCTCCTATTCAAGGAAAACTTTCTGATATAATTGGTATTCATAATTCCTATATTATACCTGTTTTAGGTTTCATCTATATTATTTTATTCGCAATACTTGTCAGGAAGTTCTTAATCAAACAAGGAATTAATATCGATCAAGTAGAGGCAGAATCTGCTCATTAGCCATTAGCTAATTGTAATTTATACACTAAGTTATAATTAAAAATTTAACATTGTAAAATCCTCTTAACCAATAAGTTAAGAGGATTGTGTTTTATAAGCAAAGTGTGATTTCTTCGTTTTTTTTCATTAAATCCAATAAAAATTCTTATTTTTATTAATAAATAGCTTATTTTGGGAATTGAAGACAAAAGAAGACCATTGTAAAACGTAAAAACAAGTTACTTTAAAACTAAATTTAAAAATAATGATAATAATTGCAGATGGAGGATCTACAAAAACAAACTGGTGTTTGTTAGATGATTCTAATAAAAAAATCTACTTCAATACCGAAGGGTATAACCCATATTTTGTAGATAGCGATTACATTGTTGCATCCCTTAAAAAAGGACTACCTCAGGATGTACCATTCGAAAAAATCGAAGAGGTGAATTATTATGGAGCTGGTGTACATAACCAAGAGAAAGCTAAAATAGTTGAGGATGCTATTCAAGTGGTGTTCCCTAATGCTAAGGTTGAAGTTGGACATGACCTTTTAGCAGCAGCTCGCGCCCTTTTAGGTACTAATCCAGGTTTTGCTGCAATTTTAGGTACAGGAACTAATTCTTGTATCTATGACGGAAAAAATATTACACATAACATCGATTCAGCTGCATATATTTTAGGTGATGAAGGAAGTGGCAGTTATATTGGAAAAAAATTACTTACTGATTTTATTAGAGGGCTAATGCCAAAAGATGTATCAACAGCATTTTTCGATACGTATAAACTAACTCCTGATGAAATCATGGATAATGTTTATACAAAACCTTTGGCTAATAGATTCTGTGCAAGCTTTAGTAAATTTGTATATGATAACAACGTTAACATACAATATACGCGTAAGATAGTAGATGATGCTTTTGAAGCTTTTTTCTCAAATCTAGTTAGTAAATATCCCGAATATCAAAGCTACACCTTTAACTGCATTGGTTCTGTTGGATACAACTTCAGAAATGTTTTAGAAGATAAGGCAACCCAATATGGCATGAAAGTCGGTAAAATCTTACGTTCGCCAATTGATGATCTTGTACAATTTCACATTCAAAGATCAAAAACTGTAGCTGAATAAGTTTAATTCTCATAAATAGATAAAGCCACGATGAAAGTCATTGTGGCTTTATCTATTTGCATCCAAATTAATTTTTTAAAAAACTATAGTCTCCCCTATTTTGGGTAATACTAAATTCAAATTTGCCTTTTTGAAATTTGCTATTGTTTGTGCTGAATCTATTTGTATTGGAGGAAAGGAATTGTAGTGAATACCTACAATGTTCTGACATTTCATTAAATCAGCCGCAATCATTGCGTCTCCAGAATCCATCGTATAATGTCCACCGATTGGTAAGAAAGCCCAATCCAAGTCATAGGATTCGAGAAGTTTCATTTCCATGGTTAGGGCCGTATCGCCTGCAAAATAAATAGTTTTTCCGTTGAAAAAAAACACAAAACCTACCGGCAATCCTCCATATTGACCGTCAGGAGTACTATTGGTATGTAATGCATAAACCATTTTTACTCTTCCAAACGGTAAATTCAAGCTTCCTCCAACATTAAATTCGATTACCTTATCTTCAGGGACACCTTGTTGTCTGACCCATTCAGCAGTTTCAACAACAGTTGCAACAGTCGCTTCGCTTTGATTTTGGATAGCCCACATGTCAGCGACATGATCTTGGTGCCCGTGGCTCAGAAAAATAAAATCGGGTTTTATATCCGAAATGTTAACGTCTTTAGCGATCGGATTACCACTTATAAAAGGGTCAAGTAATATTTTTATTCCTTCAACTTCTATTTGTACACAAGAATGACCAAAATATGTAGCTTTCATGATTATATTATTTATTTACCAAATAAATTACCCAGACCGCCTAAATTACCTAATAAATCTTGAGATGCTGATTGCATTTCTGTTTGACTTATATTCTCGGCTTGAACGATAACTCTGTTCATAGCAACAATCAAAAGCTCCTCTAATTCATTTTTGTCTACATTCTTAAAAAACTCAGAATCAATATAAATTTCCTTAATCTCTTTGTTTGCTGTACAAACAACCCGGATTTTCCCGCCCTCTATCTCACTAGAAACTGAGACATGATCCAACCGAGCTTTAATTTCTTCCGCTTTTTTCTTGGCTTCAAATAATTTATCAAACATAATTTCATTTATTAAAATTACTAAATTACAAATTATCGACGAATCTTTAGAATCGCTTAGGTTCTTTTAAACTGCTTGATTACCTTTGTAGAATAATTCCTTAGAAGATGATTCAATTAAAACATTATACAAAATTAGCAAACGAATTACAAACTAAAAATCCGCACCTACATGAAGTCTTAGAAGAAGAAATCAATATTATTCTTCATAAATTAAAATTCATCCCCCTAGTAAACAGACCAGTGGTTCAAATAATCAATGGACAAAACGAAGTAACTGACTCGTCCTATCTAGAGGAATTAAAAGGGATTGCTGGGGCACAATTAATAGACTCTGATAAGGATACTAATGAAATTGAGATCTTAATCTTTCATGAAACCTCTCCTGTGTTTTTAAGTAATCTTCCTGAGATCTTATCCTCACAGTTTAGCGAATCAAAAGCTTTCAAAAACAATCAAATTTACATTATTCAGAAATTAGATTTCGGTACATCAACAACTGACTTCCTGATTGATACCGAAATATTAGCAGAGATAATTCAATCAAAGTATTTCGTTTTCGGACACGAAGGCATCCACTGGATTCAATTTAGCCTATAAAAACTAAGGCTAGATCATTATCTCATTTTTGAAATAATCTAGCCTTAATTTAGTTTATTATATAAAAATTGTATCTCATTAAATAGACTGCATTAGCGGACTATTTAATTATAAATATTTCTTTCTCAAAACCTCATATAGTTTGTCTACAGTTTGAGGCTTGCTTGTCCAATTATTTTTTAAAGCATAATTTGTTTGCAAGAAAGCATCAGCTTCTGCAAAATCATCAAATCTATTTAACAATTCTATCGCTTCACTGTATGCTAAACTGTAACCATTAAAAAGGTCCTTTATAAAAAGTAATTTATCATTTAAACTTACAGCTGATTTTAAATCAATAATTGGATCCGATATTTTATTTTGAGAAGTATTAAATTGATTAGCATTTGTTAACCCCGCTTTTTTCTGTTGTTGAATCAATTCATTCAAAGTCAACGGTCTGGTAGGTTTCAATTCAATTGGCTCCTCGAAGTTAATTTCCGTCTTTTCTGATGGTCTATCCTCAATAACAACTTCTTTTTGCTCTTCAACTATAACATTATTGACAACCTCTTGCTCAGATTGCAATTGATCCTGCTGCTCTACTGTGTCCTGAGTTGAAGCTTCCTGTCTTTGAACAGCCTGTTCTTCAGTGCTGACCGAAGTAAAGCTAGATTCCGGGGTATGAATCGGATTTGTGGAGATATTTAATTCTTTAAATTCGGAAACAGTATCATCCTGATTCTGACTATCTGTTATATTTGACGGTTCTTGAGTTTCTAATAAGTCTTCTAAAGTGGGTTTTGTATCATCTTGAATGCTATGAATGTCCTCTTCATCTTCCTGCACTTGGCTATAATTATCCTTAACAGAATTCAACTCCTGTATTTCATCAACTACAGGTTGTTCATCGGCCTCATTGCTATCATGTTCTGTCTCGGGAGTGAAAATTTCAGTTTCTGAAGCAAAAGACGTGCTAGGTGCGCCTGTAGAAACATATTGTTTAGAAGCTAAAACTTCCAAGTTCGACGCTAAATACTTAGCTTGAGCAGATAACATGAGTACATCCGTAAGTCGCTCAGTTAGGTTAGCTTCATGCAGAGTTGCGTATTGTTCGTTAATTTCTAATAAAAGATCTCCAATTTTTGTTAAAATATCTTGATCTGAATAAGCCATATTTTATAAATCTAGATTCAAATTAATTCTGTGAGCGTAAATTACAAATTAAAATTAATGGCCTGAAAGTAACACCATTCTCCATTTAATTTGGTTTATATTAATCAAAAATAAGATTAAATTTCGATATTCGTACCCAATCAGTGGCAAGAAATTTTATTATATATATAACATTAAATTCGATCACTTTAGTATAAAGTATTAAAAAATGATGCTATTTTCAGAACATAATTTCCATGATAGGAATGGTCGTGTAGGAAGTATTGAAGTGATTTGCGGATCTATGTTTTCTGGAAAGACCGAAGAACTAATACGTCGATTGAAAAGAGCACAATTTGCAAAACTGCCAGTTGAAATTTTCAAACCTGAAATCGACATTCGTTATGGTGTAAATGAAGTAGTATCACATGATAGCAATTCAATTCCCTCCACACCGGTTCCAAACTCCTCCGCGATTCTATTATTAAGTACAGATCCTAAGGTAATTGGAATTGACGAGGCTCAATTTTTTGATGATGAACTACCGTATGTTTGTATTGAATTAGCAAATCGAGGTGTTCGAGTAATAGTAGCTGGATTAGATATGGATTATCTAGGAAATCCCTTTGGACCAATCCCTAATCTAATGGCAATAGCCGAACACGTTACCAAGGTTCACGCGGTTTGTGTAAAATGTGGTGCGCCTGCCAACTATTCCTATAGAATTCAAGGGAATAATTCCAGAGTTTTATTGGGGGAAAAAGAAAGTTATGAACCTAGATGTAGGCGTTGTTACTATCACCTGGGTTAACTCATTTCCACCCTAACAATAGCTAATTATTTGGATTGGAAGTATAATTTAAATTATACTTCCAATCTTAAACTATATAATCTTGGATGTCAACAGCTTGTCCATCGGATTTATTTTAGAACGGAATCTATGCACAAGCTCTCCTTTTTTATTAATTAAAAACTTTTCAAAGTTCCATTTAATTTCACCTGTAAAATCTGCATTCTTTGCATTTGTTAAATACTTGAATAATGGATCAATATGTTCTCCTTTAACATCAACCTTCTCAGCAAGAATAAAATTCACCCCAAAGTTCTTCTCACAGAACTCAGCGATCTCTTCATTTGATTCAAATTCCTGATTTCCGAAGTTATCAGATGGAAATCCAATAACTATAATTTTATCTCCGTATTGCTCATGCAGTGCTTGTAATTCTTTATACTGTTTAGTAAAACCACATTTGGAAGCAGTATTTACTATTAGAATTTGTTGATCTTTAAATTCAGCTAAAGACATTTCTTTTCCTTCAATTGTCCTGAAAGAGAAGTCATAAACAGTAGGCTGTTGAAACAGCAGTGCATATAGCATTATCATCGTTAGTATCATATTCTTATTTTTATTTTTAAATTAAAACTCAACTTTCAATTCCCTATTAACTACAAAATGAAAAAGCTCTTGAATTGGACTTTCTAATATTTTTCCTACCCTTACTCCATGCAAAGAACATACCTCACGTAGATGAATATCAAAATGATATGCAATTCGACCAACAAAATGACATTCATGTTCCCAAAAATGAGAATACGTCATAACATTTGTTCTAACAAATTCGTCAAAGCCATTACGGAGAAGATTATCAATATAAGGATGAGACCTGTTGTCAGCCATAAAAGCAGCAAAAGAAGCCAAGTATGCATTAGGTCTATCTTTTTGATATACATTCTCAATAATAATATCTTTGTTGATTGGGTGTACCTCGTGAAATCTACGCATCAAATCACGAGGCATCGTTTCGTATATAACAGATGTAATTAATTGTTTACCAAACCACGCTCCTGAACCTTCATCTCCCAAAACATATCCATTTCCATGAAGGCTTGCCGAAAGACTTTCACCATCAAAAAAACTAATATCAGAACCGGTCCCCAAATTGGAAATCAGCCCCTTCTGTAATCCACAGGTGGCATATGCTGAACCCAACAAATCACTCTCGACAGAAATAAACGAAGTTGGGAAAATCTGTGTTAAGGCATTCGACACAATTTCTCGTCTATCCGGTGTAGAACATCCTGCACCAAAAAAATAAACTTCATGAATTTCCTTGATATAAGGAATAATCTCAGGAACTTCAGTTAATATCTCCGTTATCTCTTTCTCACTTACAAAAAATGGATTTAAGCCTTTGGTACTAAAACTTAATGGTTTACTATCTGGAAGATGCAGCATCCACTCAGATCTAGATGAACCACTATCTGCAACTAAAATCATATTTCTCTAAATATCATCATTCTCAAATATACAAAAAACCTGAACATCAAAAAACACATTAATTATAGGTCTATCTATGATGAAAAAGTCCACTTTTAGACTAAAATCATAAATCCTTATAAGAAAATCCAAGATTTCAACAAAATCAGGTTAAACAATGGTAAAGTATTTGCAAAGAGTAATCATCATTTGCATTGATCAGCATTTCAAACAGATGAACTACAATCCTATACAATAATATATTTTTTCATAAGACTAGTGTGTCTTGCATCCCATCCCATCTAAAAACAACGGATGGGTTATTACGCGCCATCCTTATAAATTACAGCATTTGATTAAAACTCAATCCCCATAGCTGCCTGTATTAATTCCCCGTAGAATTCAGTCTCTGTCCGGCCGGACGCTCTTACCTGCTGAGGAATGAAACTTTGAGCAGTTTGTCCAGGTATCGTGTTGATTTCAATAAAATAGAATTTATCACTATCATTTTCAATAAAAAAATCGACGCGAACCATTCCCTTACAATTCAAAACAATGTAAATTTCTTTAATAATTTCTTCAATACGGTTCCTTTGTTCAATATTTAAATCTGCAGGAGTTATCTCTTGGGTAAGTCCTGGAGTATACTTCGCTTCAAAATCAAAAAATTCACGAGTGGTTTTAATCTCCGTTGCTGGCAAGACTTGTAGTACCCCCTTAGGATTTCGATAGATTCCTTGAGAGAATTCCCTTCCACTTACAAATTTTTCTACCAAAACTTGTCTACCTGTGTTCTCTGCGTCATAAGCATTGGTTAAAGCTTTTTCTAACTCCTCCCACGCACTGACCTTACTCATTCCAATACTGCTTCCTCCAGCATTTGGTTTTACAAAAACTGGTAAGGTCAATTTATCCTTCACAATCGTGAGAGAATTCAAGCGATGTTCTTCGAACAATAAGATCGATTTTGCTACATAAAGATTTGGAATATGGGAAATAATGGCCTTGGTATAGCCCTTGTTCATAGTTAAAGCAGAGGTTAATGCATTACATGAGGTATATGGTAAACCAATCATATCAAAATACCCTTGTAGCCTACCATCCTCACCCGGAGATCCGTGAATAAGAATAAATGCAATATCAAAATTGATTTTCTCATTATTGATTGTTAATGAAAAATCCTGACGATTTATTTCATGTATTACTAAATCTGAATCTTCATATACCCAGCTCTCCAAACTAATATTTATAAGAAAAACTTCATATTTTTCTTTGTCAATTTGAGACTGAACAAAGGCAGCACTTTTCAATGAAACCTCTGCCTCTCCTGTATAGCCTCCCGTTATTAATGCAACTTTAGTTTTCATATCTTTTCTTCAAGAAGCAAATATAATTTGCGATACCAGGAAAAACGAATATTTTTGCCATATTATTCATGCAATATTAGTTAATTTATCGAAATTGGAATTAATATTGATATAACCAGATACAAAGAAAGAAATAAATAGATGTCTAAATTTTTTTTATACTTAAGAACAAATTCATTTAGAAACACCTTAATTGGGGGAATAGTTTTTATAATTGTTCTATTTATCGTGGTGTATTTTGGTTTAAAAATATACACTAAACACGGTGACTCTCAGGAAGTTCCAGCTTTAAAAGGTTTAAACATTAATCAAGCCATTAGTATTTTAGATGATGCAAACTTAGAATATGAAATCGATTCAGTTTACCAATTGGATGCAAAACCCGGTTTGGTTATAGATCAGGATCCAGATCCAAAAACACATGTAAAAAGTGCTAGAACTATTTACCTGACGATTATTACCCAATCCGCACCTGAAATTGCTTTTCCAGAAATAATTGACAAAACATTTATTGAAGCATCCGCAATATTGAAGAATCATTCTTTAAAAATAGCAGATACTTCTTACGTAAATGATATCGCAAGGGATGTAGTTTTGGACATTAAGTTCGCAGGTCAACCTATTCGTCCAGGACGTATGGTTCCTAAGGGTTCAAAAATCAGCCTTATTTTAGGAAATGGTAGAGGTGACAGCGAAGTAGGTATTCCAAATTTAGTCGGATTACCATTAAATGAAGTAAAGTTCGCCCTCGCGGGTGTGGGTCTAGCATTGGGTTCTGTTACATTCAATGATGATTTAAGGGACACCTTAAATTCAGTGGTTATAAGCCAAAATCCTGACACAAGTGCACGTATCATTTCGATAGGTAGTGCTATCCACGTAACTTTAGGAAAACCAGCTGCTCCGGAAGTAGAATCGACACCTCAAAATCAATAAAATGAGTAAGTATAAAAAAAACAAATTCCTTTATATCGCTATCTTATTATTTTCATTTATTGGCCTGATAGTTATTTGGATTGCTTATCAAACTTTTCTTGCTCCTAGTGTGAATCATGAGAAGGAATATTTCTTTGTAAAAACTGATGAACCTTATGAAGAGGTTATGAAACGCATTGAAAATGAAGGAATAGTCAAATATCCAGAACTATTCAATTTTGCTGCTAAAATTATCGGATTAAAAGAAACTGGTATTAAGGCAGGAAAATATAAATTATCAAAAGAACTATCCAACCGTAGACTTATTGGTAATTTACGAGGTGGATATCAAGAGGCAGTATCATTTAGATTTCAAAATATCCGGTTAAAAGAAAATTTTGCAGGTTTGTTATCAGCGAATTTCGAAGCTGATTCTTTAACTTTTCTAAAAATCTTAAATGACAATGAAATAGCAAAAGAATACGGTTTTTCTAATGAAAACTTTTTTTCGATGTTTATTCCAAATACTTACCAGATTTATTGGAATACTGAACCTATTGAAATTATTGAGCGTTTCGCAAAAGAATACGAGAAGTTCTGGACCATAGAACGCAAAGCTAAAGCAGATTCTCTAGGATTGAATCCCCAAGAAGTCAGTATTCTTGCTTCAATTGTAAAAGGCGAGGCATTACATGTAGATGAAATGCCAAAAATAGCAGGACTATATATTAATAGATTGAAAAAAAATATGCTATTACAAGCAGATCCGACTGTGATTTATGCAAACAACGATTTCAGTATTCGTAGAGTGTTAAACAAGCACTTGACAATAGACAATCCATATAATACTTACAAATTTAGAGGTTTGCCTCCAGGCCCCATTATGATGCCTAGTATAGCCTCAATAGACGCTGTTCTGAACTATAACCATCATAATTATCTCTACATGTGTGCAAAAGATGATTTCTCAGGATATCATCTATTCGCAGAAACAATGGCTGAGCATCTTTTAAATGCACGTAAGTTTCAAAAAGCTTTAGACATTAGAAATATCAAAAAATAGTATATGTTCACATTTAAACATCAAGTACGTGTTCGGTATGCAGAAACGGATAAGATGGGTTACGTATATTATGGTAATTATGCTGCTTATTATGAAGTAGCGCGTACAGAAATGTTAAGGAGTACGGGAATATCATATAAAGATTTAGAGGATTTGGGCATTATGATGCCTGTTTTAGATCTTCACATCAATTATTATAAGGCTGCCATATATGACGATTTAGTCACAATAAATGTCTATATTAGAGAAAAACCAAACATTAGAATCAAATTTGACTATGAGCTATTTAATGAACAAGGAGAATTACTAAATACTGGAACTACTCAACTTGTTTTTGTTGATATGAAGAAAAACAGACCCTGTCGTCCTCCGAAGGTTTTTCAGGATAAAATGGCTCCATTTTTTGGAGAATGATGAAAAAGATTCACCAGTATTTTTTAAAAATAAAACCTTATGATCACGTTATTGAGTGGTCAAAGGAGGCAACGCTCCCTGGGTTTGGACAATTGCCCTTATATACGGTATTGGTTTTTTTCTTCCAAGAAATCGCAAGAGAATCAATACTAAATAAAGCCTCTTCCCTTGCCTATAATTTTATGCTGGCAATATTTCCTGGAATCATTTTTTTATTCACATTGATCCCCTACATCCCTATAGACAATTTTCAAGAGCAACTTATGGAGCTAATCCAGATTGCTTTACCAAATAATGCTTTTAAAATTCTACAATCTACACTAGAAGACATTATTAAACGTCAAAATAGCGGTTTGTTATCTGCGGGTTTTGTACTGTGTACATTTTTTGCTACCAATGGCCTCACTACCCTTATGATGACATTTAATAAATCCTCTCTTTCAAAGGAATCAAGGAATTGGATTCAAAAAAGAATTGTAGCATTGGCACTTTCTCTAACTATCGTCAGCGCATTAACTGTAGGAATTGCATTATCTGCTGGTTCTAATTACCTCATCAACTACTTAAAAAAGACAATAGAATATGATATACAATGGCTTTGGACTTTTTTAATTAAAACTGTTCAGTGGTTAATTTTATTTGGCATCTACTTTTTCACAGTAAGTATGATCTATAAATTTGGTCCTAGTTCAAGAAAAAAATGGAAACTTTTTACCCCTGGAGCCACATTAGCTACATTGTTAGCTATGTTATCGTTTTCCTTATTTACTTTTTATATCAACAATTTTGGAGCATACAATAAATTATATGGTTCAATAGGTACATTAATTGTTATAATGATTTGGATGTACATAAATGCCTTAATCTTAATTATAGGTTTCGAACTCAATGCGAGTATTGCATTATCCAAACAAAGCATAAAAATTGTAAAACCAAAAATCTACAATTCTTTTAAATCAATTTAGATAGAGTTGTCTTTCAATATTCTTTGAATAAGTCAAATCAGTAAATATTGATTAATACTTATAACTACCATTCACTGCATTTTTTCCTGAACTATATGACCTATCGACAGTTTAACCATAGCAGAACAGAAGAATATGCAGTATCATTAATAACAGAACAATTGAGATTTCTATTGAAAAACAATCCCGTTACATTCAGGTGAACTATTTTTTTTAAAAAAAAACAATCTAATTAAAGCCGATGTATTATGACGGAAGACATACCTTACAAATAATAAAAAAAGGAAAAAAAACACAGGGTTAATATTTTCAATCAAATCTTATCTTTTAATTGGTTGCTAAAAACAAATATTTTATCATCTGAAAATCAACTAATTAAAATGAAAAAATTGAATTATCATCTTCTTAAACTTAGCAATCAAAAATACATTTTAGTACATCATTTGCAGACTAAACTTTATTGATATCGAAATAGTTTTACATTTAAATATGGAACAGAAATTCAATAGTCCATATAAAATTAAAACTTTATTACTTTCTAAACTATTGTAAATAAAAGTTTTTCGTATCTTTGCAGTCCCTACATTGTGGGGAAAAGGAGATTATTAATTAATGGCAAAAAAACAAGAAGCAGAAAAAGAATTAGCGGCGAAAAACGCAGAGCTACAAGGTGCTGACACAAAAGTTGTGAAAGACACCGAAAAGATTGAGTCTGAAGCAGATTCAACTTTAATCGATGAGATTAAATCAAACACATGGAGCACTCCACAGGGAGACTTCGATTGGGATTTCGATGAAAAAGCATTTGGCAATTACAGCGAATCAGAACGTGCAAAGTTAGAAGAAGAATACGCAGGCACATTCAACCAAATCAATCAAGGCGAAATTATTGAAGGTATTGTTGTATCTATCAATAACAAAGATGTAGTTTTAAACATCGGTTTTAAATCAGACGGTCTTGTAGCGTTATCTGAGTTCCGTGACTTACCTGACTTAGCGATTGGTGACAAAGTTGATGTATTTGTAGAATCTCAGGAAGATGCAAATGGTCAATTAGTGTTATCACGCAAACGTGCTAAAACACAAAAATCTTGGGAAGACATCAATGAGGCATTGGAAAATGACAAGATTATTGATGGTTTCGTTAAATCACGTACAAAAGGTGGTTTAATCGTAGACATTAAAGGGGTTGAAGCTTTCTTACCAGGGTCGCAAATTGACATTAAGCCAATTCGTGATTACGACATTTACGTTGGTAAAACAATGGAATTCAAAGTTGTAAAAATCAATCATGAGTTCAAAAATGTTGTTGTATCTCACAAAGTTTTAATTGAAGACGATTTAGAAAATCAAAAATCAGAAATCGTTGCTAAATTAGAAAAAGGACAAGTACTAGAAGGTACTGTTAAAAATATCACAGATTTCGGTGTATTTATTGATTTAGGTGGTGTTGATGGTTTATTGCACATTACTGATATTTCTTGGGGTCGTATTGAGCATCCAAAAGAAATTTTGGCACTTGACCAAACTATTAACGTCGTGGTTCTTGATTTCGATGATGAGAAGAAACGTATTGCATTAGGCTTAAAACAATTATCAGAGCACCCTTGGGAATCTCTTGATACTAATTTAGAAATAGGCTCTAAAGTAAAAGGTAAAATTGTTACCGTTGCAGATTACGGTGCTTTCTTAGAAATCATTCCAGGAGTTGAAGGTTTAATTCACGTTTCTGAAATGTCTTGGTCTCAAAACTTACGTTCTCCACAGGAATTCTTGAAAGTTAGTGATGAAGTTGAAGCGGTTATTTTAACTTTAGATCGCGAAGAACGCAAAATGAGTCTAGGTATCAAACAATTGACACCGGATCCTTGGCAAAATATTACTGAACGTTATCCTGTAGGTTCTAAACAATCAGCTGTTGTTAAGAACATGACTAACTTTGGTGTTTTTGTTGAATTAGAAGACGGTATCGATGGTTTAATTCACATTTCTGATTTATCATGGTCTAAAAAAGTTAACCACCCGAATGAATTCACTAAAGTTGGTGAGAGATTAGAGGTAGTTGTTTTAGAACTTGACGAAGAAAACCGTAAACTTTCTTTAGGACACAAACAATTAGAAGAAAATCCTTGGGATACTTTCGAGACTATTTTCACTGAAGGTTCAGTACATGAAGGTACAGTTATCAAAGTTGGAGACAAAGGAGATATCGTAGCTTTACAATATGGAGTTGAAGGTTTCTGCCCGAACAAACATTCTGTTAAAGAAGATGGTGGTTCTCTTAAAGTTGACGAAGTTGCTGAATTCAAAATCATTGAATTTAACAAAGAAAACAAACGTCTAGTGATCTCCCATTCACGTATATGGGAAGATGCTAAAGCTGAGGCACGTATTGAAGAATTCAACAACCGTAAAAAAGAAGCAAAAGCAGCTTCATCAGCGGTGAAAAAAGTGAAAGATTCGGTTGAAAAATCAACTTTAGGTGATCTTGATGTTCTAGCTCAATTAAAAGAGCAAATGGAAGACAATGAAAAAAAATCTAAATAATTCTTAGATATTTCTAAATACTTCTAAGCCCCGAAAAATCGGGGCTTTTTTTATTTTAATCGAAGCCCAAAGCTGTGGTATTAAAACTTATTTATTCTTTCTAAGAATAAATACAAATTCTTAGCTTTATCTATTGTCAAATAAATTATGAGAAATCAAACAATTATTTCGATTGAGCAAGCCCTAGAATATATTGAGCAAGATGATGCTATTATACTAGATGCAACTATTGATAAAGTAAACCAAAAAGTTGATAATAGTCGTTTAGAGTTAATTCCAAATTCACTCTTCTTTGATATAGAAAATAATTTTTCTGATAAAAGTAGTGAATTACCACATACCGTCGTCAGCCCAGAGAAATTCAGCTTGGAGGCTAAAAAATTAGGTATTAACCAAGATTCCACCCTGATAATTTATGATCGATGGGGTATATATTCTAGTCCGAGAGCATGGTGGATGTTTCGATTTATGGGCTTTAAAAACGCATTTGTTTTAGATGGGGGACTCCCTGGCTGGAAAAATGCCAATTTACTACTCAGCAATGCTTATTCAAAACCTACGGAACAGGGGAATTTCGAGGCTATCCAACAAAGCAATTGGATTATTAGCAAAGAAGCTCTTTATGCTAAGCTTGAAAATAGTCATATTATTGATGCTAGGAGTTCTGAAAGATTCAATGGAAGCGCTCCAGAACCAAGATTAGGAGTAAGGTCAGGCCATATTCCAGGTTCTTGTAACCTCCCATTTCAAGAAGTAATAAATGGTACTGTATTTAAAAACAAAGAGGAATTAAAGAAAATATTTCAAAAAAAACTAAACACAGATGACGTCAATATTTTCACCTGTGGATCAGGGGTTACAGCTTCAATTCTTGCCTTAGCGGCCCATCAAATAGGATATGTTCAAATAGCAGTTTATGATGGATCATGGGCAGATTGGGGTTCTGATCCAAACATGCCCGTTGAAAAATAATTTATTTTTCTCCTGGTAAAGGCACATACCCATCGTCCTCTGGTACTTTAGGAAATTCATGTGCTATCCATTTCTTTTTTGCCTGTTCAATGGTATCCTTGCTTGATGCAACAAAATTCCAATAGATAAATCTTTCTTCAGCAAAGGGTTCTCCACCAAAAATATAAACCGTTGTTCCTTCGGTCATTTCAAATGAACATAAATGAGCGTCAAGGGTAATTAAAATTTGTTTCGGACCATAGTGATGACCATTGCTTTTTATCTCTCCTTCCAGTATATATAACCCGCTTTCACCATAAAGCTTCCCTGTTATATCAATCAAAGCATTTTTCTTTGCTTTGATTTCAATCATATACAACTCACTATGAACAGGAACTGGAGATTCTCTATCTAATGCCTTACCTGCTATTAATTTATAAGATGCTGATTCATCTTCCCAACTTGGAACCCTTTCAGCTTCAATATGGTGAAATTCCGGATCCATGAACTCTAAATTCTTTGGTAACGCTACCCAAATTTGTAATCCATGTAAAAACTTATCTTTTTGACGTAAATATTCCGGGGTTCTTTCTGAATGAACTACGCCATGGCCAGCACTCATCCAATTTACAGCTCCTGGTTTAATTTCCATTTTCGAGCCTATGCTGTCACGATGAAAGATTGAACCTTCAAACAAATAAGTTAATGTAGAAAGACCTATGTGAGGATGGGGACCCACATCTAAATTCTCATGATCTGCCAAACAGGCCGGCCCCATATGATCTATAAATACGAAGGGACCTATACTCCGTTTTTGACGAAATGGCAATAATCTTCCCACTAAAAAATTTCCAATATTGGCAGCGGTCTCTTCTCTTATAAAGTTAATATTTGACATAATTTTACTATAAATATAGTTATGTGATCCATTTTTGGTCATTCCTTTGCGGCGGAGCTAAAGAATGAAGAAACAAGAATATCCTAGTGAAAAGTATAAACTTTAAGAATGATTATTACTAACATCAAAATATCATTCTCTAACTAGTTTAATTTTATTAATAATGCACATCCCTCAAATCTATAAGGAGAGCTTAAAACACAATATAACACAATTAAAACTTTTGGACAACTTTGAATAACAAATCTGCCGCTAATTTAGCTGTCCTTTGATCGATATCATACATGGGATTTAACTCAGCAAAATCTACCGAACATAGGTTAGGTAAATGCAAAATTGCTGAGAATAGTCTTTGGAAGGTTCTACCTGGAATTATACCGTTAAAGGCTACAGAACTAACTCCGGGAGCATAAGGTGCAGCAAATGCGTCTAAATCTATTGTCAAATAAACTTTATCTACGCGATTACCAAATGCTTGAATTTGATGGATAATTGCGTCAAGGTTTTTATGATGTATTTCCGAAGCCCTAATGATTTCTACACCATGTTGATCTGCAAAATCAAACAGCGCTTGGGTATTACTAATATCTTGAATACCAAGGGTTAAATAATTAAAGGATTCAGTTAATTTTTCAGAATTTTCTGCTATCTGGTAGAAACCAGTCCCAGAATTTCCTTTTCCGTCAATCGGTTTTCTGATATCTAAATGTGCATCAATGTTGATAATACCTACAGTTTTATGAAATGCTTGTTTAATTCCCATATAATGCCCATAAGTGATCTCATGCCCCCCACCAATCAAAATCGGAAAACCGCCGCGAAGTAAAATTTTAGATACCTGTTTCGCAAGAACATCCTGCGCTCTTTCCAAATAGTCTTCATGGCAAAAAACATCTCCAGCATCCATCAATTTAATTCCTTGATGAAAATGAACTGGTAATCCCGAGAGAATACTTCTCATTACATCAGGGGCCTCTTTTGCCCCCACTCTTCCATGATTCCTTCTTACTCCTTGATCACAACAAAATCCTAAAAAGACAATTGAATTGGTCAGTATTTGTTCTTCTTGCAAATCAATACATTCAAGTACTTGATGCCATCTGTAAAAGGACGCAGAAAGTCCATCTACCCTTGAACTCCATTTCTCCGTTTGTGCAGCTCTATAATCTTTTATCTCGAGTGAATTCATTTGGTTTTAATTAAACAAATCTTCTAGTATATAGTCGTCCACCAAAACAGCAGTTGTTACTTTGAAATTCACAGTTCTTAGGAGTTCAGTGGTTAATGCATTTTGAGCTTCTTTGTTTCTAGCCCACGCCCTTCGAGCAATCCCATTATTAACATCAAAAAACAGCATTTGTTTCAATTTATTATCACAGGCAGTCGAACCATCTAATACCATTCCAAAACCGCCATTCACAACTTCTCCCCAGCCAACTCCACCTCCATTATGAATAGAGACCCAAGTTGCTCCTCGGAAACTATCTCCTATTACATTATGAATAGCCATATCTGCCGTGAATTTACTACCATCATAAATATTGCTTGTTTCACGAAAAGGAGAATCGGTACCGCTGACATCATGGTGATCCCTCCCAATTACTATGGGAGACGACAATCTTCCATCCCTTACAGCTTCATTAAACGCTTGGGCGATTTGCATTCTGCCTAACGCATCCGCATATAGAATCCTCGCCTGAGAACCGACAACTAAGTCATTTTTCTCAGCATCTTGGATCCATTTTATATTGTCCTGCATTTGCACCGAGGTCTGTTCGGTTACACTCTTTTGTAAATTCTTCAAAACCTCAAGAGCCAACCCGTCGGTTAATCTTAAATCTTCTGCTTTCCCAGAAGTACAGACCCACCGAAAGGGTCCGAATCCATAATCAAAACACATGGGCCCTAATATATCCTGAACATAAGAGGAATACTTAAAATTAATTTTATCCTCCGCCATCACCTGCGCACCGGCCCTACTTGCCTCGAGCAAAAAGGCATTACCATAATCAAAAAAATAGGTCCCCTTTGTAACATGCTGGTTGATGGCATTGATATGTCTGACCAAAGAATATTTAACTTTTTTCTCAAATAAGTCTGGATCTCTCACCATTAATTTATTAGATTCCAAAAAGGTTAGATCAACGGGATAATATCCTCCAGAATAGGGATTATGTAAAGAGGTCTGATCGGAACCAACAGTTACGTAAATATTAGCTTCATGAAATTTTTCCCAGACATTTACAATATTTCCAATATAAGCGATTGAAACCACTTGCTTGTTATTCATTGCGTTTTGAACCACTCGAACAAGGTCATCCAATTGATCAACTAAAATATCTACCCATCCCTGCTTAAAACGTTTATTGGCAGCCTCTGGATTAATCTCAGCACAAACGGTAATACAACCAGCAATATTCCCTGCTTTTGGTTGAGCGCCACTCATTCCTCCTAACCCCGAGGTAAGAAAAACACGTCCATCAATGGATTCCTCTTTTGTTAAACACTTACGAAAGGCATTCATAACTGTGATGGTTGTTCCGTGAACTATTCCTTGAGGACCTATATACATGTAAGATCCTGCTGTCATTTGCCCATATTGGGTTACACCTAAAGCATTATATTTATCGTAATCTTCCGCCTTAGAATAATTAGGGATCATCATGCCGTTTGTAATAACGACCCTTGGTGATTCTGTAAAAGATGGGAACAGCCCCATTGGATGACCGCTATAAATATGTAATGTTTGCTCATCAGTCATCTCAGATAGATATTTCATCGTCAAAAGATACTGCGACCAATTTTGAAACACTGCTCCATTGCCTCCATATGTAATCAATTCTTCAGGATACTGCGCAACTTCAGGATCGAGGTTATTTTGAATCATTAACATAATTGCGGCAGCTTGAATTGACTTTGCAGGATAATCACTTATCGGCCTAGCATACATAGAATACGAAGGCTTAAATCTATACATATAAATTCGTCCAAATTTTTTCAATTCCTCTAAAAATTCTGCTGCCAGCTCCTTATGCCATTCTTTAGGAAAATACCTTAAGGCATTACGAATAGCTAATTTTTGCTCATCTTTAGTAAGTATATTTCTACGCTCTGGAGCATGACTTACATTTAATTCCAAATTTCTTTTCGGTGGTAACTCAGTAGGTATGCCCTGAGAAATGGATGCTTTAAAATCAATTGTATTCATTTTTTTAATTCCTTTTAGAGTAAATTAGTTCGCCGTTTTTCCAAACATATGCAGGGTGTAATGTACCCGCTAAATATGGGATTTTTTGATAATTGTCTGTTTCATAAATCACTAAATCAGCAAGCATACCTATTTGAATTTTCCCCCTATCATGAAGATTTAATGCCTTTGCTGCTCGATATGTAATTGCAGCAAACAGCTCGGCGTTGCTTAATTTTTCATTTGTTGCCAAGATACTAGCACTTTCCATCAACTTACCCATGGGAGCGGAACCGGGATTCCAATCTGTGGCGATCGCTAATATAGCGCCTGAATCTAGTAATTTTCTGGCTGGTGCAAAACGACAACCAAGACCTAAAGAAGCTCCCGGCAAGGCAACAGCAACAACATTTGATTCTGAGAGTAGTTTTATTTCTTTATCTGTAGATGCTTCTAAATGGTCAGCAGATCGGGCGTCCATTTCCACGGCTAATTCAGAACCTGAAATGCTAAATTGATCCGCATGTACACATAAGTCAAACCCCATTGACTTAGCTTGTCGAAAATATGGACGTACTTGATTTGCAGTAAATGCATTTTTTTCAATAAAAGCATCAATTCTATTGCAAATATTCTCTGATTTCAAAATAGGAAATAAGTGATTGGCAATCTCTGCTAAATATTCTTCATGTTTTCCTTTAAAATCCATAGGAAGCATGTGAGCTGCCAAACATGTACTTATTAGGTCAACTTTAGATTTTTGATTAGCTTGGGAAATTGCTCGAAGTGCTTTTAACTCTTGATCAATCTGTAGACCATATCCACTTTTTACCTCAACACAAGTTATACCTTGCTTTAATAGCATTTCAGCTCGATGCAAAATTAACTCTTGTAACTCAATTTGGCTACAAAGCCGAGTTTGGGTAACTGTATTCCAAATTCCTCCACCTGCAGCTGCTATCTCTAAATAACTCCCACCAGAATTCCGAATAGCAAAATCATTTGCTCGATCTCCAGAAAAAGCAAGGTGAGTGTGGCAATCTATATAACCGGGCAATACAACACAGTCAACAGTTAATTCAATTCTTAACACATCTTGTGGTACGTCCTGATTAAGTCGATTATAGGGTCCGATTTCGGTGATGAGGTCTCCGCATATTACTATACCTGCATGTTCTAAAACTTCCAATTGGTGATCTCTTAGATTACCATGCATTGGTAAATTACTCATGGTCACTAATTGTTTAAAAGGACCTATTAATTTAGTTTGTTTTTGCATCTCTAATATGTATTAAAGGTTTCAATACCCTCTCCCATGTAGGCAAGTTTATCAGTCATGGCTATCTCCATCGCTAGAGCGATTAATTCCCCTGATTCTAAAATCTCTAAAGCAGAGTCTAAGAATTTTTCCATCACCTGATCTTCCTCAATATGTGGAATTTTACTCCGGATTTGTTTGTGCAAAGCTTCTATGATGGATGTTGATTGCAATGGGTAATGGTAATCCTTTGCTTGTGCAGCACAGAGTAACTCAATACTTAAAATTTTATTCACATTATCTAATACCTGAAGCAACTTTCTCCCAGATATAGAGCCCATACTTACATGATCTTCCTGTCCTAAAGAAGTAGGGATACTATCAGCACTTGCAGGAAAACATAGACCTTTGTTTTCACTAGCTATAGCAGCAGTACAATATTGAAGAATCATAAACCCAGAATTCAAACCAGTCGTTCTCATTAACAATTTAGGAACTCCATTAGTTTGTCCCTCTAATGATAAGTACACTCTCCTATCGGAGATATTTCCAATTTCTGAAATTGCTAAAGTGGCATAATCCAAAGGCATCGCAATGGGTTGACCATGAAAAGATCCACCTGAAATAGTAAGTTCATTATTAATAATAATAGGATTATCAGTAACCGAGTTAATTTCGGTTTCAATCATCTCCTTAAAATGAAGCCAAGCATTTCTTGAAGCACCGTGTACTTGGGGTATACATCGTAAGGAATATGGATCTTGCACCCTAGAACAATTCTTGTGAGATTCTAAAATTTCAGAATTTTTTAAAAGATTATAGATGGTTGAGGCTACAAAAACATTTCCCTTAAAAGGTCGTAATTGATGTAATTCTGAATAGAATGGTTTGATTGAACCATTTAATCCTTCAATCATCAAGGCGGCAATTAAATCTGCATTATTCATCAACTTATTCATTTCAACAACGGCTTTTACTCCATGAGCTGCCATAAATTGAGTTCCATTAATAAGTGCTAAGCCTTCTTTTGCTCCTAATGTTATCGGTTCAACACCAAATATCTTTAGAACCTCTGATGCCGGTTTCATTTCTCCTTTATACCAGATCTTGCCTAACCCTATTAATGGTAAGAAAAGATGTGATAACGGTGCTAAATCTCCCGATGCACCGACCGAACCTTGTTTAGGTACTACAGATATTAAATCCTCTTGGATATGCCAAAGGATTCTTTCAATAGTATTTAATTGTACACCGGAGAAACCTTTAGCTAAAGCATGAACTTTTAGAATCATCATCAATTTACTTAATTCCTTTTCAATGGGTTCACCAAGTCCGACAGCATGGCTTTTTAAAATATTCTCTTGCAATATTTTTGTGTCTTCAGCATTGATTAGACTTGTACATAAAGGTCCAAAACCGGTATTAATTCCATAAACCACCTTACCCTCCTCTACAATCTGTTGAACATAGTGAGCAGATTTATTAATTTTTTTTATACTAAGAACACTTAATACTCCTTTTATTGTTCCTTGAGCAAGACCTATTGCGACTGAAGAGCTTAAAAAGTCTTCTCCATATTTAAAGTTTTTCATAACTAAGTTTCTCTTAATTCAAAATTACAGGCTATATTTGATAATTAATAATATCAATATTATCAACTACTGATACCTATGAGTTATCAAATAGAATTGAGACATCTTCATTATTTTAAAACGGTTGCAGAAGAGTTACATTTCAGAAGGGCTGCTGAAAAACTTTTTATTGCGCAACCAGGACTTTCACGACAGATAAAACAATTGGAAAGTTATTATCAGGCCGAATTATTTATTCGAGATAACAGGAATGTAAAATTATCCAAAGCTGGACTCTATTTAAAAAATGAAGTTGATATTCTCTTTAATCAATTAAATAGTATACAAAGTCAAATTGAAAAAATATCCCAAGGTAAGATTACTTCCCTTAAATTGGGTTTCATTGGATCCACGGTACAGACTATCCTACCAGAATTATTGGTTGAACTAAAGCAAAATCAACCTCTGATAGATATAACTTTGAATGAACTTTCCAATGAAGTGCAGCTAAATCTCTTACAAAAAAATGAACTGGACTTTGGTTTTGTTAGAATCACGGACTGCCCATCTAGCATATGCTCACTTCCTGTTTTCACAGATCATTTTTCTTTAGTTGTCCCCAAACAACACTCCATAATCAAAAAGGGAAAAGTTCAACTGGCAGATTATAAAAATGAGTCCTTTATCTTATTTTCTAAGGAATATAGTAACTCATATTATGAGTTAGTAATGAGTATATTTAAAGATCAAGGATTTCATCCGAATGTTACTTTAAAAACAGTCAATGCCCTGAGTATTTTTAATTTAGTAAGCCAAGGATTAGGAGTGGCTATAGTTCCCTCGTCTTTACAGAAAGGATATCAGACTGATGTGGAATTTCTGGAACTTGATCATATTCCTCAAAGAACAACACTCTCACTAGTTTGGAATAGTAATAATAGAAATCCCGGAATTCCCTTAATGTTAAAGATTATCAGAAAAATAATAAACGAGCAAATGCTTTAGGGTACAAAAAAGTTTAAAAAGTTAATCTATTCAATCAGTACCACTTCGCACAAATGGTTGAAACGAAAACGTTTTTATTTCTTCTATTAACAATAAAAAATGCCATTAGAGGTAATTCTAATGGCATTTCTTATTACTATCATTTTATTATTGAAGAAATGTTTTCGAATTCAAAACTAAGTCATTGGGTTTCAAAACTTCCACTTTTTGCTCATTTTGCTTTTCAATTTTACTATTGGTTGACTGTTTTAACGCATGGTTTCCAAGCAACGGCGCTATAACTAATCCTACCAAACATGTTAACTTGATTAAAATATTCATTGAAGGACCAGATGTATCTTTAAATGGATCACCAACGGTATCGCCAGTAACAGCCGCTTTGTGTGCCTCCGAACCCTTGTAAGACATTTCTCCATTAATCAACACGCCGGCCTCAAAGGATTTTTTAGCGTTGTCCCAAGCTCCACCAGCATTGTTTTGGAAGATTGCCCAAAGTACTCCAGAAACTGCAACTCCTGCCATATAGGCTCCAAGAGCCTCAGCCCCCATCACAAATCCAACAATAATTGGGGTAATAATTGTGATTGCGCCAGGAAGCATCATTTCACGCAATGCTGCCTTCGTTGAAATATCAACGCATTTACTGTACTCTGGCGTTCCAGTTCCTTCTAATATTCCTGGAATCTCTCTAAATTGACGTCGAACTTCATTTACCATATCCATTGCAGCCTTCCCAACAGATTGCATTGCAAGCGCTGAAAATACAACTGGAATCATTCCTCCAATAAACAAAGCAGCTAATACATCCGCTTTAAAAATGTTGATTCCATCTATACCTGTAAAAGTCACATATGCAGCAAAAAGGGCCAATGCTGTTAATGCAGCTGACGCAATAGCGAATCCTTTACCAACCGCTGCTGTAGTATTTCCAACAGAGTCTAAAACATCAGTTCTTTGCCTAACTTCTTTAGGAAGGTCGCTCATTTCTGCAATTCCTCCTGCATTATCAGCGATTGGGCCAAATGCGTCAATGGCAAGTTGCATTGCTGTTGTAGCCATCATTGCAGAGGCCGCAATTGCAACTCCATAAAAGCCTGCTAATTCATATGATCCCCAAATTGCTAGAGCGAACAGTAATACAGAGGAAAAAGTTGATTTCATACCCGTAGCAAGTCCAGCAATTATATTTGTGGCAGCCCCTGTTGATGAATTTTTCACAATGTTAAGAACTGGCTTTTTTCCTAAACCCGTATAATACTCTGTGAAAGCTGAAATTAAACCTCCCACTGCTAAACCAACTAAAGTGGAATAGAATACATTCATTCTCGGAATATCTCGAAAGCCTTCACCAAAAAATTTCATTTGAATGACACTTGGAAGCATGTATTGAATTAAAAAGTAACAACATATCACCGTTAACAACATAGCTACCCAATTGCCCATATTCAATGCCATTTGAACTTGCGATTCTTTAGCATTATTATTTGTAATTTTTACAAAGAAAGTTCCGATTATGGAAGCTAAGATTCCTAGTCCAGCAATTACTATAGGTAATATGATAGGTCCCATTCCATTAAAAGCATCAGTATATGGCGTTAAGTTTGCCTCGGCCATATCTTTTATAATATAATTACCTAGAACCATTGAGGCTAAAACGGTAGCAACATAAGATCCAAATAAATCAGCTCCCATTCCAGCAACATCTCCGACATTATCTCCAACATTATCGGCGATCGTCGCAGGATTACGAGGATCATCCTCTGGAATACCGGCCTCTACCTTACCAACCAAATCAGCCCCAACATCTGCAGCCTTTGTGTAAATCCCCCCTCCAACTCTCGCGAACAAAGCGATGGATTCAGCACCTAATGAAAATCCTGCTAATGCTTCCAGAACAACAGTCATCTCTTGATAAAAATTCCCACCCTCTGTGATAAACATCTTAAGAAACAAAAGAAAGAAAATACTTAAACCTAAAACAGCTAAACCAGCTACGCCCAATCCCATCACAGTTCCGCCAGTGAAAGAAACCTTCAGAGCCTGAGGTAAGCTAGTTCGCGCTGCCTGCGTGGTTCTGACATTGGCTTTTGTGGCAATCCGCATTCCAATATTTCCAGCCAAAGCTGAAAAAAAAGCTCCGCAAATAAACGCTATCACAATGATCCAATGAGTTGTCTCAACTAAAGTCGAAACTATAAATAGTGCTATTGATGCAATAAATACAAAAATTAAGAGAATTTTGTATTCTGCTTTTAAAAAGGCTAAGGCTCCTTCATGAATACTTTTTGAAATAAATTGCATTCGACTCTCGCCAGCATCTTGCTTATTTACCCAATTTGCTTTTGAAAGCATAAATAGAAGTCCCAGAACAGCTAAGGCTGCGGGCAAATAGATAATTAGTTGTTCCATAGAAAGTTTATTTGGTTTATTCTAAAGATATCATTTTTTTTATCAAAAAAAAAAGCGCTAATATTATGCTTTCATTTTCTAAAAATGATTAATTTCATCTACGCTTAACTTCTAACTGCTTTGAAATCGATTACTTCATATTAAATCGCGTTCCAATGGTATTGATTTTCTACCAATTTTACATATTGGGAGTCTAGCAATTCTTTTAATACAGTTTCTTTCGCGTCCATTTTTCCGAACTCGATTGAATCCATGATTTCAGGAAGTGTTCTTGGATTAACTATTAATAGTTTATGAATTTGGTCTTTTATTTTCTGTTTTTGATTCGTCATAAATTCCCGAGTCACACACAGATCACAAACCATGCAAGGTTGAACGGAAGATTCTCCAAAATACTGTTGTAAAGATAAACTTCTACACATTTTATTGTCTAAAAATTGATAAACAGCTTTTACTTGCTCTTGTTTATTTTTTTTCCTTTCAGCAATAAACTGTGTATCAATATATAAGTTTTTATAATCAACCCTGTTTTGAAGAAATTGGAGCTGAGGTGACTCAGTACGAGGTAGGTAGGTAATCAATTCTTGTTGTTGCATCAGCATCAACATTTTAACTATCTCATCAAAAGGTTTACCCATTTTTTTCGCTAACTCAAATTCATTAATTGGTACAAAGAAATCAAACACCCCACCGTAAGCCCGTAATATAATCTTAATAAGTGGGTCAAAATGAGCACTTTGCACCTGAAACCTATACAGTTCTTGAAAATCTACTTCAAACTTAAGCCGAGCTGGAATGTACGTGGCCTCGCTTACATAAAGCCACTTATTTCGTTCCAAAGATTTCAATGCACTCATTGTTTTAACAACATCTAATTTATATTTTTTGGCAAAAGCCAAGAGGTCGAAATCGAAAAACAAACCATTTCCCGAACCGTATACTATTTGAAAATGGTTACACAGGAAATGATATGCCTGTTGAATAAACTGAAAGTCAGGAAAACTATTTTCAATATTTTCCCATAAAGAGTCTCGATTGATTTGCTGATATAATAAAACAGCATACGCTTTTTTTCCATCCCTACCAGCTCTACCCGCTTCTTGATAATACGCTTCCAGTGAGTCCGGTATGTCCAAATGAATTACAAACCTTACATTGGATTTATCGATGCCCATTCCAAAAGCATTGGTAGCAACAATCACACGAATTTGATTATTTGTCCAAGCGTCTTGTTTTTTCGCCCTATTTATCATATTAATACCTGCATGATAGTAATCTGCAGGAACTCCATGATTTAATAAATACCTAGCTACCTCCTGAGTTTCTCTACGATTTCGAACATAGACAATTCCTGTGCCCCCGATTTTGTTTATTATCTTGAGCAATCTATCCATTTTATTTTCTTCCTGGAAAACCATATAAGCCAAATTTTCCCGTTTGAAACTTTTGGAGAATACATTTTTATTTCTAAAGTCGAGCTTGTCTTGGATATCTTCTACAACCTTCTGAGTAGCTGTAGCGGTAAGAGCTATAAATGGAACCTTTGGATGGATTTCCCTTAATTTAGACAACTCAAGGTAGGATGGTCTAAAATCATATCCCCATTGTGAAATACAGTGTGCCTCATCTATGGCAAAAAGATTCACTTTCATATATTTTATTCGTTCCAAAACTAAATCGGAATACAACCTTTCTGGGGCTAGATAAAGGAATTTGATGTTACCAAAAATGCAGTTATCTAAAGCTATATCCAATTCTCTAGCAGATATGCCTGAATAAATGGCCATAGCTGAAATACCTCTTTTTTTCAAACCTTCGACCTGATCCTTCATCAAGGCAATTAAAGGGCTTATAACAATACATATACCTTCCAAGATTAATCCAGGGACCTGAAAGCAAATAGATTTACCACCACCCGTTGGCATAAGTCCTAAGGTATCTCGGCCCTCAAGAATTTCTTGGATAATTTCTTTCTGCAATTGCCTGAAATTATCGTATCCCCAATATTGCTTTAAGATGGATAAAGTCTTGTCCATAAATCTATATTATTTCAAATATAATCTCTTAATAAGTTGCTATAAACTTTTTGACTATTACCGATTTTAATATAAACCAAAGCTTTTCACAACTTTGAAAGCTACATTTTTAGCAAATAGCTCATTAAAAGTAATGCATGTAATACCACATTTTTTAACTAAAAAAGGCTGTCCAAACCTAAATTATTTGAGACAGCCTTATGCGTTAAATATTATTAGATACTAGGTATCTATTTTTGCATATTTTGCATTTTGCTCTATAAATTCTCTACGTGGAGCTACTTCGTCCCCCATTAACATTGAGAAAATACGATCACATTCAGCCGCATTGTCAATCGTTACTTGTCTAAGAGTACGTCTATCTGGGTCCATAGTAGTATCCCAAAGTTGTTCAGCATTCATCTCTCCCAAACCTTTATAACGTTGAACACCAACTGAATCTTCTTTTCCACTACCTTTTAATCGTTGGATAGCAGATAATCTTTGGTCTTCTGTCCATGCATACTCAAACTCACGACCTTTTTTCACCAAATATAAAGGAGGTGTTGCTATATAAATGTATCCTCTCTCAATAAGCTCTTTCATATAACGGAAGTAGAATGTAAGTAGCAAAGTTGCAATATGCGAACCATCCACGTCAGCATCCGTCATAATGATAATCTTATGGTAACGAAGTTTATCTATATTTAAAGCTTTGCTGTCTTCTGGTGTACCTATACTCACGCCTAATGCTGTGAACATATTTTTTATTTCTTCGTTTTCATAAATCTTATGCTCCATGGCCTTTTCCACATTCAAGATTTTACCCCGCAAAGGCATAATTGCCTGATATTTACGGTCTCTACCTTGTTTAGCAGTACCACCTGCAGAATCTCCCTCGACGAAGTAAATTTCACATTTCGCTGGATCACTATTGGAACAGTCAGCTAATTTACCAGGTAATCCAGAACCACCCATTACGGTTTTTCTTTGTACCAATTCTCTAGCTTTACGCGCTGCTGCACGGGCCTGAGCCGCTATGACAACTTTTTGAACGATTTGTTTAGCTTCCCTTGGATTCTCTTCCAAATATGAACTAAGAATTTCTCCTACAGCTATATCCACAGCTCCCATCACCTCAGAGTTTCCTAACTTAGTTTTAGTCTGACCCTCGAATTGAGGTTCCGCAACTTTTACGGAAATAACGGCTGTTAATCCTTCACGGAAATCGTCTCCTGTAATGTCTACTTTTAAATTCTTCAACAGGCCAGAATCATCGGCATATTTTTTCAAGGTACGAGTCAATCCACGGCGAAAACCAGCTACATGTGAACCTCCCTCAATCGTATTAATATTATTCACATATGAATGAACATTCTCAGAATAGGTATCATTATACTGTAAGGCTAGTTCAACTGGAATACCTTGTTTAATTCCCTCAACATAAATTGGTTCCGGAATTAATGATTGGCGGTTCCCATCTAAAAATTTCACAAATTCTTGTAATCCACCTTGAGAGTGGTAAACATTTTGTTTGAATTCACCATTCTCTAAAACCTCACGTTCATCGCGTAACGTCAAAGTTATTCCTTTATTCAAGAAAGAAAGTTCGCGCAAACGATTTGCTAAAGTATCGTAATTGAATACCGTAGTAGTAGTAAATATTTCAGCATCAGGTTGGAATGTTACAATGGTTCCATTTTTATCACTTACCCCAATTTCCCTTACATCAGCTAACGGTTTTCCTTTTGAATATTCCTGAACAAATATCTTACCTTCACGATATACTTCTGCCCGTAGGTGAATAGAAAGAGCATTTACACAGGATACACCAACACCATGTAAACCACCAGAAACTTTGTAGGTATCTTTATCAAATTTACCTCCAGCGTGTAAAACAGTCATAACCAATTCAAGGGCAGACTTGTTTTCTTTTTTATTTATACCTGTTGGAATACCACGCCCGTTATCTATTACTGAAACTGAATTATTCTCATGGATCGTCACTATGATTTCGTCACAATAACCTGCAACAGCCTCATCGATAGAGTTATCGACCACCTCATAAACCAAGTGGTGAAGGCCTTTTACACCTGTATCACCAATATACATAGAAGGTCGCTTACGTACAGCCTCTAAACCTTCTAAAACTTGGATATTGTCTGCTGAATACGTAGATGTTTTTTTATTTTCTTCGCTCATGAATAACCTTTAATATTACTGTTGATTAACTTTCAAAAATACGTAATTTTACGCTAAATATCAAACTTTGAGCCAGGAAAAATCCGACATATATTTAACCAATTCAAAAGTAAATTTAAGCTGTCATATGTGATGTTTTCAGGGTATTTTAGAAAAATTTCAAATTTTTATATTAGGTTTGTTATTAGAAAATTGAAATACAAATTAACAATGAATAAATTAGTAAAATTAACATTTGGAGTTTTGGCTACTGCCGCGATCGCATCATGTAACCAACAAGCGAACAAAGAAGCAGCCACCTCTGCCCCTCAAGCAGCCACAAAGGTTGCCACTATGGAAGAGAATATTGTTTATGTAAATTCTGACTCATTGTCGGAAAAATATCAATATTTTAAGGATGTTAGGACCAAACTTGAAGCAAAAGTCAAAAAGGCGCAAAGTGACTTGCAAGCAAAAGGTCAGGCCTATCAACGCGAACTAGCAGAATACCAACAAAAAGCGGCAACAATGAGCGCCACAGACCGCCAAGCAACAGAAGAACGTTTAGTGAGACACCAAAATGATTTAGGTCGTATGGATCAAAATGCTTCAACCTCTATCGCTCAAGAAGAACAAACTGAATTCACGAAGGTATATACCACGATAACAGACTATTTAAAGAAACATTCAGAAGAAAAAGGCTATAAATTAGTATTAACATATTCCAGAACAAACCCTGCGGTACTTTATGCAGATCCTAAAATGGAAATTACCAACCAAGTAATTGAGGCCTTAAATAAAGAATACAAAGACAAAGCGGCTACCGCTAAAAAATAAGACGACTCTTCTCTGCATTCAAAAGCTTTCTGAAAATATTCAGAAAGCTTTTTGTTTTTTAGTCGATATTTAAATTTCTCTTTGAGATCCCAAGAAAACTATTTAATTTCCATCTAAAGTAGTGGATATGATTAGGCAAATTTTAAATAAGCAGGAAAACGGTTATCATTGGTATGATATAACAAACCCTAGTGAAGAGGATTTCAAGAGCCTACAACAAGAGTATAATCTTAAGGATTCCTCTATAAAGGATTGTCTTGAAGTTGGACATCTTCCAAAAATTGAGGAATTCGATCATTATCATTTTCTAATCATTCGATTAATTTCGAGTAAATTCCCGGAAAACTTAGATACTCTGACAGACATAACCGATAGAATCTCTATTTTCTATGATACTAACTTTATAATCACTGTTCATCGCAACAACATAGAATCTTTGAATGATTTAATGGAGTTGGACAAAGGAAATAAGAAATTAAAATCAAGCAAAAGCCTAGTCAACTCTCTGGTATCTACATCATTAAAAACATTTGAGAATCTAGTAATAGAAGATCTATCAGAAAAATTAGACGATTATGAAGAGATTGTTTTTTTGCATAGTCGCAGGAAACCATTTCTAAGAAAATTATATTACTTAAAGAGACAAATAGATCTGATTAGAATTATTCTAACCCTGTATAAGGATATTGTTGACTATTTTCATCTTTCGGAGTACAAAAACACATATACTCAAGACTTAAAGGACATCTATTCTCGCACAAATACTTTATATAGAAATATTAGTGAAAATACAACTCAACTTCTAACGATTTATTTTAATATAGAGTCTAATCATACCAACGAGATCATGCGAACATTGACAATTATATCTGTCTTTTTCATGCCTCTAACATTTATTGTCGGTATTTACGGAATGAATTTTAAATATATGCCTGAATTGGAATTCCGTTACGGATATCCTATTATAATGCTGGCTATGATCATTTTATCCTTAAGTATCTATATCTGGTTCAAAAGAAAAAAATGGTTATAAAAGAAGATTCTTTTTAGATTTTGTTACTAGGAAATCTTTTAGATAATAGGGTTCAAAATAAGCCAAGTCTTCAAAATCTTGTTGAATAAATCGGTCATACGCTATTTTGTTCTGATACTCAGCTAAAGCTTTAAAAGATGGACGGATAATGACATTGTCATTGTTTGAAAACATCTCTTGAAACTTATCAGCTCCTGTCCCAAATAATTCCAAGGAATAGCCTTCTGAAATAAAAGTATCAAAACTGTGCTCATCTACAATTAATGCTTGGGTTGGCTCTAGAAGCGTCCCATCTGATCTATATATAGCCGTGTAAACTTCTTTTCTCCTTGCATCTATCATAGGACACAACAATGTAGGCATCTCATAAGAACCATTTTTGGACACATATCCGGATACTAATGCATCCAAGGTATTGTTCCCAATCAAAGGAATATCTAGAGCATAACATATCCCTTTTGCAACAGAGACCCCGATTCGCAGACCTGTATAAGAACCAGGACCTTTGCTTACTGCGACGGCAGCTAGTTCGTTAAACGCTACATTAGCCCCTTTTAATAAATCATGAATAAAAACTGTTAAACTTGCGGCATGCACGTTCGGTTCGTCGCCTATATGCGAAAACAGCACCTTTCCATGATTAGAAAGAGATACCGAACAAACATCGGTTGCAGTTTCTATAAAAAGTATATACGAATTTGACATATCAACTAAGGTACGGGATCATGGCCATGGCCACCCCATGGATTACAACTCAATATTCTTTTAATGGTTAACCAACCTCCTTTGAAAGGACCATATTTTTGAATGGCTAGTTTGCCATATTGTGAGCAAGTAGGTGAATACCTACAGCTTGCACCTAATAATGGTGATAAGAAAAGTTGATAAACTTTAATTACAGCTAAAAACATCCATTTTAAAGGAAGTTTAATCCCCTTTTCCCAAATCAGATTTAGCAAGTTCATTTTCCAATCTCGTTAAAAGTTGTTGTAGCTTATGATGTAATTCTTTGAAAGGTACTTGTTGCTTAGCTACAAATTGGATAGCTAATAATAAATGCTGAGAGGATCCTTGTAAATAGTGATAGAGTCGATGTTTTTCCAACCGGTAACATTCACGCATTTGTCTTTTTATACGGTTTCTGTCTACAGCCTTTTTAAACCTTTTCTTTGAAACCGATAATATATTCTGCACGGGATATATTTGATTTTCCCTCGTGATTTTTAAAAATACCACTCGAAAAGGGTACACAACAAAAGAAGAACCATCATGGAAAAGATTATCAATTAACCTTTTGCTACATAATCGTTCTTCTTTTGTGAATGTATATTTTCCCATCTCGATAACTGTAATTAGTTGGCTATTTAAGCACGGTTAACTAATCACCGGCGAGAATCCAATTAAGATTTGTGGCGGTATTCGTCAGAAACAGTAAGGCGTTTTCTACCTTTAGCTCTACGTGAAGCCAATACTCTTCTACCATTAGCCGAACTCATACGCTCTTTGAATCCGTGTTTATTTCTTCTTTTTCTTTGCGAAGGTTGAAATGTTCTCTTCATGACGCTTATATGCTTATTTTAAATACTTTTTTATCTAACTATCCTTCAAAACAGGAATGCAAAAATAAAGTTTATTTCTTAATTCTACAACACTCAAATTCCAAATAATTAAAAAAAGCAAGTTATTTCAGTCAAATGACTTCCAGAACTTGCTTTAAACAGAATGAACTATGTTTATTTATTTTTTAGAATATCTCTAATTTCTGATAGTAAAGCTTCTTCCTTAGTTGGTCCAACAATAGGATCAGGAGCAACTTCTTCTTCACGTTTAAGAGAATTTAGTCCTTTTATCACCAAGAATATACAAAAAGCAATAATTAAGAACTGAATGATTACATTAATAAAATTACCATACGTAATTGCCACTTCAGTCACACCGGCAGCTTCATTTGCTTCTTTAAGTACGTATTTAAGTTTAGAAAAATCTACACCACCTGTTAAATATCCAATTGGCGGCATGATAACATCATCTACCAAGGAGGTCACAATTTTTCCAAATGCACCACCGATCACTACACCGACAGCGAGATCGACAACACTGCCACGCATGGCGAACTCTTTAAATTCTTTTAGAAATCCCATAAATTTTAAAGTCTAATAATGTAAATAAATTCTTATTTAAGTTCTTAAATAACACATGTTACCTACACAAAAAAAACAGTTTAAATCGATAAATAGAAATTATTTCTGAAATAACTTTTCCATAAAGACAGAATACATTCGGGATGTTCCTAAAGAAAATTTATCATTAAATTCATTATTTATTTTCGTGGAGGACATATCGCAATACCTTGTATCAATGATAAAAGTTATTGAAGTTTAAAATAAACACTCAAAAGAAAACAAGACATCTCTTTCACTGCAAATATGAAATAAAATTATAAGCTATTAAAAATATAAATTTAGAAATCGACACTGCTGATATAACCAAAGACTATCTAATTTCAATTGGACAGAACTCTCCCAAATACATCTAGATATATTTTTTCTGGGTGTTCATTTATAAAATATTATTCCTCTTTAAAATGATTCAACAAAAAAAACATTAACATCTACATATCAGCATTTTATCATTTGATATATTTTAATATCTAACACTTCAATTGAAGACTATTCAATACGTTTGTAAAATTTTTACTACTCATCTAACATTCCGAATGATATAGAAGTAACCTAGATTTGAGAATTACTTATAAAAAAGCGCTTAAGTTTTGGAAGATCATTACGAAAAATTACCTCTTTAATTTTCCTTGTTTAGTCATTACAGTTTCTATTTCATGAGCTGATCCATTGTAACAATAGGTATATCCTTTCTGCTTTCCACGAGTAAGGGTTCTTCATTTTTATACGAATATCCCCTCTCTGACAACTCCCATAGCAGTGGGGCTAAAAAATGAATACATGCATTTGCTCCCTGCGAAATTGCAGCTTGATTATGTGTTTCTTTTGAATTTTTCGCCTCATTTTCTATTTCAAATGGGCCTGTAAATCCCCTATTATGTAAAGCCTCAACAAATGCATTCCAATCCATATTATCCGTTCCTCCAAAACCAGGCAACATTGCGGTATAATGATGTCTGTCCCAGTCATTTCTTGGAAGTACTACACCAGCCAATCTCGCTAGCTCAGGATCAACAGACTGCATAGGATACATCCCTCCCCACTGTGTTCTGGCTTTCCCATCATTCACACGTGTAGTTTTTACATGAATTCGCTTAAGTCTATTAATGTCCATATCAAGAATTACATCAACTGGATTAATATTTTGCCAGATGTCATGTGAAGGATCATAGATTTCACCATGTGCATGACTTGGAATTAGCGCATACATCAATTTGCGAGCCGCTAGTACACCCGAAAGGTTATTAAAGGTGTTTGTATACCTTGAAGACCTCCAGCCCTCCATAGGGCAGTTTTCATAAACTAAAGTAACCCCTAAATCTTCTGCATATTTAACGATCGGTTGAAACACTCTATAATACTCATCTAAGTTTTTCTGAAAACCATCAATCTGATTTCCGAGTTCATGATTATACCCAACAAAAGTTCCAACTTTAATGTCATTTCTGTCACCGCCCAATAAATATGAAATTCGAATTAATTTAAGAAGATGATTCTGATTCTTAATTCTTTCGGATTCTTCTCCACCAATCATATTTTCAAAAGCACCCAAAGACAGTCTAAGTGATTTTTCATTAAATTTTTCCAAAACTCTCTTAGCATCATCTAATGTAAAGCCTTCATAATCCAAATGGGTTGCTGTATGGTCTAATCGGGCTCCATCTTTTCGAAACACACAGAGATCGATTCCTTGTGCGTTACTTTCTACCGCAGCTTCTAATAACTCATCTTGATTTAGCTTTTCGTAAGCTGAACTCATTAACCATATAGGGTTTTGAATATATTTCATTATATAAAATTGTATTTAGTATTTAAAACATAAAAAAAGCCCAATGAAGGGCTTAGAATGTAACAATGTTTTAAAGAACTTATGCTTTGTTCTTTAATTCTTGAATTCCTAGACGTAAAGATTGAGATAAAGTTTTAATTTCTTGCAATCCTTTACGTACACGAGTGCCAGCTGCACTATTCCCTTTGGAATAGAATTTATCTGCATCATTTTCTAAACCATCAATTAAAGATTTCAATTCTTTAAATTTATTAATACTTGCCATAATCTTAAGATTTTTTTTATAATTAGATCTAACTTGCTTAAAATTAGCATCTTTTTTCAAAAATCAAAATAAAAAACAAAAAAGGTGACTTTCTCAAGTCACCTTTTTTATATTAAATAGGATGAGTCTAATCTACATTATCATGCAAAAAAGAATTATTTGGTCTAATCTCTGTTTCTCCCTCGTCAAAAGACAAAGTAAATCGGGATACCTGAGATTGAGAAGAATGAGGCACATCATCTAATGTCTTTTGCTTTCTTTTAAAAGCTGGTTCACTCTCAAGCTCTTGCAAACCATTAGAAGACTTCAACTTCATACTTAACTCTTTCAAACGCAAAATGCGTTCTTTTGTTTTAAGCAATTGATCTTCAAAATTTGTTTCTTCCTTTTTAGCTTCTTCAAGTTCAACCTCCGCCAATGGGGCAATCTCATTAGTTTCAGCACTGGAATATACATCTTCTTCATTCACTTGACTAACAGAATCTTCCTCTGTAGAAGAATATACATCAAATACAGTAGGAAGCTTGAATTCAAACATAGATGGAGAAGTTTTAAGTTCAAATCCGTGTGGATTTGAATCTTCTTTTTCAAGCTCAATCTCAGAAGTATTTTCTATTTCAAGTGTATGACGAATCATTTGAGATTCACTATTTTCAACCTTTGAAACATGAGGAGTAACAGTTGTTTTATTAGAAAACAAATCCGTTTGAGAAGTCTGTGTTGAAACACTCTCTGCAGATGTTGCAGGTTTTATAAAACTACTCCCATCAGATGCTTTGTCGGCGAATTGGTTTGTAGCTACCGGTTTCACAAATGCTGAGGTGTGAACATCAGGAGTTAAAGGAATAGCAATTTTTTCTTTCTCTTTTTCCTTAACACGTTGTTCAGCTGTTTGAAATCCAGTAGCAATTATGGTAACAGAAAGCTCGTCTTCATAATTTTCATCGATACAGTTACCCCAAATAAGATCAGCAGATAAACCTGCTTTTTCTTGAATGTAATCAGTAATTATAGCGACTTCGTCCATAGTTACCTCGCGTGTACCGGAGGTTATATTTAATAATATGTATCGAGCACCTTCAATTTCATTATCTTTTAACAGAGGGGAAGCTAATGCACCAGTTACAGCATCTAATGCACGTTGCTCTCCTTTGGAAACAGCATTACCCATTATAGCGACACCGCTGTCATTCATAACAGTACGAACATCTTTAAAATCGACGTTGACATAACCAGGGATAGTAATGATTTCAGCAATACCTTTGGCAGCTGTAGTTAAAATATCATCTGCTTTTGCAAAAGCAGCAGTCATGGTTAAATTTCCAAAAATCTCGCGAAGGCGATCGTTGGAAATTACTAAATAAGAATCGACATATTTACGCAATTCACCAAGGCCATCTTCAGCCTGCATGCGACGTCTTTTACCCTCAAATGTGAAAGGAGTAGTAACTATAGCTACCGTAAGAATACCTAATTCTTTTGCAGCCTTAGCCAACACAGGACTAGCACCCGTTCCAGTACCACCACCCATACCAGCTGTGATAAAAAGCATCTTTGTATTGGTACCTAACATCCTTTTGATATCCTCGATACTCTCAATAGCAGAATTTTCACCTACATCTGGATCAGCACCTGCTCCCATACCCTCTGTCAAACTAACTCCTAATTGGACTTTATTAGGAATTGGACTCAACTCCAAAGCTTGTGCATCCGTGTTACATACTATGAAATCAACACCACTAATTCCCTGTTTATACATGTGGTTAACGGCATTTCCACCGCCACCACCAACACCAATTACTTTGATAATTGATGAATTTTCCTTTAACATTTCAAATTGAATCGACATATTTTTATCCTATTTAATTCTGCATCAATCTATTACGTAACCATAACTTGACTCAACAATTCTAATGTAATATTACCAATTTATTAACAACTGTTTTCCACATTTGTTGAAAATGTGGAAAAAACACAACATTGTTGATAATTATTTTTTCCCGATAAACGTGTCATCATCGATATCCGCCCCATCTTTGATCCAGTCTCCTAAAAAACGTGTCAACCAACCTTCTTTTTTGCTTTGTCCGTCCGCTATGTCTTTAACGTTTTCTGGTCTATTTTCTTTTACAACCCCTGATTTTTTTACAAATTTTTCTTGATTGCGTTTCTCTTCTTCTTCTATAGATTGAATTCCCTTTATTAATAAACCAATCCCAGTAGCATACAATGGACTCTTTAACTCATCAAAAGCCTGTTTATTCAACATATCAGTTTTTGCTAAGAACTCATTAGGATATCCAATTCGACAATCAATACCGGTGATATATTCTACTAATTGGATAAGATGTTTCAATTGAGCTCCCCCACCCGTAATAACGATTCCAGCAATTAGTTTATCTTCATAACCAGAAGCTTTAATTTCATAATACACGTGCTCAATAATCTCTTCCATTCTAGCCTGGATGATGTAAGCAAGGTTCTTAACAGAAATCTCCTTAGCTTCTCTTCCGCGAATGCCAGGCACACAAATAACTTCATTATCTTTATTTTCATCCGCTAATGCAGATCCATACCGTACCTTTAATTGCTCAGCTTGATTTCTCAACACTGCACATCCTTGACGGATATCTTCGGTTACAATGTTACCACCTAATGGAATCACGGCAGTATGACGAATAATACCTTCATGGAATATTGCAACATCTGTTGTACCTCCACCTATATCAACTAATACAACACCGGCCGTTTTTTCTTCCTCATCCAACACAGCCTCAGATGAAGCCAAAGGCTCAAGAATTAATTCAGAAACTTCCAAATCAGAATTATCTACACATCTTTTTATATTTTTAATATCAGTTACTCGTCCAGAAATAATATGAAAGTTTGCTTCAACGCGCCTTCCGGCCATACCTATCGGCTCTTTAATTCCAGGTTCATTATCAATGGTAAACTCCTGCGGTAATACATGGATAATTTCTTCTCCTGGAGGGAGTACCAATTTGTACATGTCAGAGATTAGACGTTCAATGTCCAACCTTCCAATTTCATCATCGTCGTTTTTAGTTAGAATTCCACGATGTTGGATGCTTTTGATGTGCTGACCTGCAATACCTACATTAACAACTTTTATGTCTACATTAGATTGCCCTTCAGCAACAGCAACAGCTTCACGAATGCTGGTCACCGTTTTCTGAATGTTTGCAACCACCCCACGATTTACCCCAGCAGATTCTGCTTTACCAACTCCTAATAACTCCACCTTGTTAGAACCACTCCGACGGCCTACGGTAACACAAATTTTTGTTGTTCCGATGTCCAATCCAACGATAATTGGATTTTCTTTTTCATTTTCTACAATTCTAGGTTTCATATGCTGTGTTTGATGCTGTATATTATTATTCCTTTTTATCTTTTATTAATTTTCATTTGTAAACTATCTATGAACCAATCTCCTTTACGTTCACAAATAATTTGCCCTCCAAACTTAACGTTTACTTTACTATATGCCTCCGTGCCAACCTTTGGAAGAATATGTGTGTAGAATTTTGTTAATCGATCCAATTTATAACTTAATGAATCTGCATTTCCGAGAATCAATTGTTGATTTCCCACACGAGGGATTATTTCAATATCGTGTTCATCGTTTACATAAAGTTGGACGATTTGATTACTCCATAAATCATTATTTTTTGTTTCCTCTACAATTTTCACTAGGTCTTTCACCAATTGACTTTCAACCGGTTCTAAAGGCACTTTATAACCTTCTTTTATGTTACCATTGGCCACCATCACGTGTGGTGTATATTTTAGCGTCACTGGAATTTTGTTGCCTTTTGAATCTACGTAATATTCTTGATTATTACGATTGATAATTCGAATCACAACCTCTCGTTGTTGAACAGCAATTTGCATTGTACCATCCATGTCTACATGAACATCGGCATGAGAAACATAGGGTGATTTTTTCAACTCGGATTCAATACTATGAAGAGGTATTTCGGTTAACGTTTTACCTTTGACCGAACCAAACTTATCTTGGATCATAGTTGAAATATCCTTTTGATCAATAAAAGTTTCTTGTCCTTCAACACTTACTTTTAGACCATTACATACTTGGACTTGGTCCTTTTTGGTAACCAAACTCATTAACATGACAACCCCCACTAGGGCCGCAATGCCTAAGAAAAAATAGCCTACTTGACGCCATTGTATGTTTCTTATTTTATCCAGCATGTGCAATCACTTCTTTAAGAGGTTTAACTAATTTATCAATGTCACCTGCTCCAACGGTTACAATTAATTCTGGTCTCTCATCCTTTACAATTTTCAACACTTGCTCAGGGCTGACCAATCTTTTGTTCCTCAATTGGACCTTATCCATCAACAAAGTCGAATCAATTCCAGGAATAGGCAATTCTCGTGCAGGATAAATCTCTAACAATAAAAGCTCATCTGCAAAAGCCAAAACTTCGGCAAATCCATCCATAAAATCGCGAGTTCTACTAAATAAATGCGGTTGAAAAACGACTGTTAATTTTTTATTCGGGTACAACTTTTTCATGGATGTCAAAAATGCACGTAATTCTTCTGGATGATGTGCATAATCATCTATATATATAGTCTCCTCAGTTTTAATTATATATTCAAATCTTCGCTTTACTCCTTGAAAGTCTGAAAGTGCTTTTAATATCTTTTCGGGACTTATTTTTAACAAGATTGCAACCGTTATTGCAGCAACTGCATTCTCAACATTATGTAACCCTGGAATACCAAGATGAATATCTAAAATTGTGGTCTGTTTTGAATAATAATCAAAATAAAATGCATCATTTTCGATGCGAACATTTAAACTATATGCATCTGCTAATTGATTCATTGCATAAGATATATTCCCAGATAAAGGCAGATCCTTCTTCACTATCTTAGTTCCATCTTGAACTACTCGTTCTAAAAACAGTTCGAAAGAATGAACAAGTTCTGTAGCATCGCCATAAATGTCTAAATGATCTGCATCAGTTGATGTAACTACGGCTATATTTGGATGCAAAGTTAAAAATGAACGATCATATTCATCAGCCTCAACCACCACCACATTATTATTACCAAAAAGTACATTATTACCATAATTTGTACTAATCCCCCCTAAGAAAGCAGAACAATCATACCCGCTATGTTTCAAAATATGAGCAATCATAGTAGACGTGGTTGTTTTTCCATGTGTTCCTGCGACAGCAATTGTAAATCTGCTTTCAGAAATTAATCCAAGGACTTGCGATCTTTTATAGAGGGTATGTCCATTATCTTGAAAAAACGATTTCAATCCTAAATCTTTAGGTATCGCCGGTGTGTATATTATCAAAGTTTCTTGATCTGCTACTTTATACACTTCAGGAATTAAGTCTTCGGAATCTTGATAACTTATTATCATCCCTTCAATTTCCAATATTTTGGTTAAATCTGTAGAAGTACGATCATAACCTGCAACTTGGCAACCCAAATGACTAAAATAACGAGCTAAACCGCTCATACCGATACCCCCAATTCCCAATAGATAAACTCTTTTTATTCCGTCGATATTCATTTATTTACCTTTAATAAGTCCAATATTTCCTTAGCAATTACTAAATCTGCATCCGCCAAGGCCAACTTTTTGATATTGTCACTCAAGCCAACTTGTTGAATTTCATTTTGAACTAATGACAACATTTGATTCACTAAATCTCTACCAGCGTTTTTATCCTCAACAATTAATGCAGCATTTTTTTTAACTAATGCATTCGCATTTTTGGTTTGATGATCATCGGCAACATTAGGTGAAGGCACTAATATCACAGGTTTTCCAATAATAGCTAGTTCTGAAATAGTTCCAGCACCAGCTCTAGATACTATTATATCTGCAGCAGCATAAGCATAATCCATCCGTTCTAAAAATGGCAACAATTTTATTTGACTTGATAAATTTGAGCCAATTTCCTGAACCAATCCTTGATAATAATAATTACCGCATTGCCATATCACTTGAACACCAGATTCAATAATTCGTTGTAGACCTTCTTTAATACAATTATTTAATGTTAAAGCTCCCAAGCTACCTCCTGTAATTAGAATCGTCTTTTTGTCAAGCTGTAACCCAAAAGAATGAAGAGCCTGTTCTCGTTTTCCTTGAATCGAAACTGAGGATCTGCGAATAGGGTTACCCGTTAATAAGATATTTTCTGACGGAAAGAACCTTTCCATACCTTCATAAGCAACACAGATTTTTCTTGCTTTAGCTCCAAGTCTTTTGTTCGTTACCCCAGCATAAGAATTTTGTTCCTGAATCACTGTAGGTAATCCCAGCATATTTGCCATTTTTAAAAGTGGCCAAGAGGCAAAACCGCCCACACCAACAGCTAATTCTGCGTTAAAATCTTTAAGAACCTTTCTTGCTTCAAAGAGGCTTTTAATTACTTTAAATGGTAATGCAATATTTTTTAGAATTGATTGTCGATTAATACCAACAATATCAAGTCCTACTATCTGGTAACCTGCTGCCGGTACGCGTTCCATTTCCATTTTACCCATGGCTCCTACAAATAATATTTCTATATCAGGAGCGATCGATTTTAACGCATTGGCAATTGCAATCGCAGGGAAGATATGTCCTCCTGTTCCACCACCACTTATTATTACCTTATGCGCCATCTTATATTTTAATTTATACAGTTCCTACAACTACTTTTGGAGATCTCCTTCCGGAAACTACCTCTTCATTCTCTTTTAATTCTTCGATGTTCCTACTTACGCTCAAAATAATTCCAAGTGCAACACTCGTGAATAAGATTGATGTTCCTCCCATACTTACTAAAGGCAGTGGAACTCCTGTCACTGGCCCTAAACCCACTGCAACCGCCATATTCGCCAATGCCTGAATTGTTAAACTGAAACCTAAGCCTGCAGCCAACAAGGCTCCAAATGCTCTTGGGCTTAAGGTGACAATACGAATACATCGATACATTAAGGCTATATAAAGAAAAAGTAACACCGCCCCTCCAATTGTACCGTATTCCTCGATAATAATTGCAAAAATGAAATCTGAATAGGGATGTGGCAGAACATTTCGTTGAACACTATTACCTACGCCCTTACCAAATAATTCTCCCGTAGCAATGGCTATTTTCGCATTATTCGCTTGAAAATTTTTATCATCTTGAAAGGAGGTTTTACCCCCGTCAACTTGTTCTGTATTAAAAAAACCTTGAACCCTACTGATATAAGTTGCCCTTCTTGGCCCTAAGAAGATAACTAGCATTAATAATATGCCCCCTCCTAAGCAAACAACTGCTATTTGTTTAAAATCAATTCGCCCTATCATTAACAATAGTATACTTACTCCGAAGAGCATCAATGCCGTTGATAGGTTGGCTAATGCTATCAGCACAAAAACAGCACATACTGCCCCCATGATAGGAATAAATGACTTTTTAACATCTTTTATTTCCTCTTGTTTACGGGATAACATTCTTGCCAAAAATGTAATCAGCGCTAATTTTGCTAAATCGGAGGTCTGAAATGTTTGATTAATTATAGGGATTGTTAACCATCGACTTGCTTCATTCACTTTGCTCCCAAACATTAGTGTATACAGTAGTAAGGGAATAGTAATTACCATCAGCAATTTCGAAATCCCTGCATAATACCGGTAATCCAATTTATGAGATAAATACATCGTTGCTAAACCAGCCACTACAATAAAAAGATGCTTAAAAAGATACATTTCCGTTCCTTTTCCTTCTTTATAAGCTAAGGTGCCTATAGAACTATAAACGGCTAATAAAGACCATATGGATAGGAGGATAACAATTATCCAAATCCATTTATCACCTTTTAGTTTAGAAAATATGTATTCCATTATTAACGTTATAAAGACATTACTGCTTCTTTGAATTTCTCACCACGGTCTTCATAATTTTTAAACCAATCAAAGCTTGCACAAGCTGGCGAGAGTAAAACTGTATCTCCTTTTTTTGCTAAATGAGATGCGATTTGTACCGCATCACTCATAGATGCGCTGTTAACAATTATTTCTGTATCATCTTCAAATGCCTCATGTATACGACTTGTATCTTTACCGATGCATATAATTGCTTTTACATTGGAACGGACCAAATCACGAAGCATTTCATAGTCATTCCCTTTATCAACACCCCCCATTATCAAAACGATTTCAGTAGAAAAACTTTCAAGAGCATACCAAACAGAATTAACATTTGTTGCTTTGGAATCGTTGATATAGTTTACACCACCAATACATGCAACATGTTCTAGTCTATGTTCAATATTCACAAAAGAGCTCATGCTCTCTTTCATCGTTTGATTTCTTAAATCCTGTATTTTAGAAATCAGACCCGCCGCACTATTGTTGTAAACATTGTGCTTGCCCTGTAATGATAAATCTTCAATATTCATGGTAAAACTTTCTCTATTAGGTACTAAAATATTCAACTGGTTATTTGATTCTAAATAGGCTCCTATTTCTACTTCAGACTCTAATGTAAATGGCAATTTAGTTGCTGCTGTTGGAAATTCATCCAAGGCAGCTATTGTTTGTGGATCATCTAAGCAATAGATAAAATAATCTGTTTTCTTTTGATTTTGAACAATCCGAAACTTGGAGGCAACATATTTCTGCAACTCATAATCATACCGATCCAAATGATCTGGAGTAATATTTAACAAAACAGCGATATCTGCCCGGAAATGATACATATCATCCAACATAAAACTTGAAATTTCCAATATGTATGCATCATGGTTATCACGCGCTACTTGTAAAGCGAAGCTATTGCCTATATTTCCTGCTAACCCAATGTTCAACCCGGCTTTTTTCAACATATAATAAGCAAGAGAGCTGGTAGTAGTTTTTCCATTTGAACCAGTGATACAGATTAGTTTCGCATCTGTATATTGAGCAGCAAATTCAATTTCTGATATAATTGGTAAACCTTGTTCTCGAATTTTTTTGATCAACGGTGCACTTTCAGGAATCCCAGGGCTTTTAATGATAAGATCAGCTTGTAGAATCAATTCTTCAGTATGCTTACCTTCTTCAAATAGAATACCTTCGTGTGTCAAGGTAGCTTTATATGGATCTGAAACCATACCCATGTCAGATACAAAAACTTCAAAGGATTTATCCTTTCCAAGAATTGCGGCACCCACACCACTTTCTCCAGCACCTAGAATTACTAAGCGTCCTGATTGTGGGTAATATGTATGAGCAATATTTGGCATTTTTATCAAATAAAATTATCTAACCTTCAATGTTACAATCGTTAATATGGCCAAGAAAACAGAAATAATTACAAACCGAGTAACTATTTTAGATTCATGATAGCCTTTCTTTTGATAGTGATGATGCAATGGAGACATCAAAAATATCCTCCTACCTTCACCGTATTTTCTCTTAGTAAACTTGAAATAGGACACCTGCAAGATCACAGACATATTTTCAATTAAGAAAATGCCGCAAAGCACAGGGATCAATAGTTCTTTTCGAATCAAAATTGCAAACGCAGCAATGATACCGCCTATCGCTAAACTCCCGGTATCACCCATAAACACTTGTGCAGGATAGGCGTTATACCATAAAAATCCTGTACATGCTCCAACAAACGCTCCTGCAAAAATTACCAATTCACCTGAATTTGGAATAAACATAATGTTCAGATAATCTGAAAAAACAATATTTCCAGATACATAAGCTAAAATCGCAAGTGTAATTCCCATAATTGCAGAGGTCCCGGATGCTAAACCATCTATCCCATCTGTAATGTTTGCCCCATTAGACACAGCAGCAATAATGAATACGACAACTACTAAAAAAACTAGAAATGTGGCCCATGGATTGGTTATTCCAAACGCATCTAACACTTTTGCGTAATCAAATTCGTTATTCTTATAAAATGGAATATTTGTTTTAGTTGATTTCACATTTTCAGCATATGTTTTCTCCCCGGTTGAAGGATTAATGATAACTTCAACTGGTTTTGATGAAGTCGGATTAGCTACTTGCTGACGGGCTACTATATCCGGATGAAAATACATCGTAATGGCAATTAAAATCCCCAAACCCACCTGGCCAATTACCTTAAAGCGCCCAGCTAAACCTTCCTTATTTTTACGAAACACTTTAATATAGTCATCAAGAAAACCAATTGCTCCCATCCAAAGCGTTGTGATAATCATCAAGATTATATAAATATTATCCAACTTGGCAAACAATAAAGTTGGAACCAATATACCGGCGATAATGATCAACCCTCCCATTGTTGGGGTACCCTGCTTCTTCTTTTCACCTTCTAAACCTAAATCACGAATAGTTTCTCCAACTTGTTTGTGGTGTAGCAGGCGAATCAAACGACTACCAAATACTGTAGTAATAATTAACGACACGATGACTGACATAGCAGTTCGGAAGGAGATGTATTGAAACAATCCTGCTCCCGGGATATGCATATTTTCGTATAGCCAATTGAATAAATAGTATAACATTCTTTCTATTTGTGTTCGTTAAAAATCTTTATTAATTCTTCTTTATCATCGAAATGGTTTCGCACTCCATTTATTTCCTGATAATTTTCATGTCCTTTACCAGCAACTAAAATCACATCACCTGGATTTGCCAGATGGAAAGCCGCACGGATTGCTTCTTTTCGATCAGTAATTGAGAATACATTCTTTCTTTTATCAGCCGGAATGCCGGTTTCCATTTCGTTAATAATCATAGATGGATCCTCGGACCTTGGATTATCAGATGTCAGAATAACTTTATCACTTAGCGCACATGCAACTTGGGCCATTTCAGGACGTTTTGTCCTATCTCTATCACCTCCACACCCAAGCACTGTTAATACATTTTGCTCTTGCTTTTTTAGTCTTTTAATGGTCTCCAAAACATTTTGAACAGCATCTGGAGTATGCGCATAATCTACAATTGCAATCACACCGTTATCCGCCTTCAACGTTTCAAATCGTCCTTGTGCCCCTGAAATTTCACTTAAAGCCATCAATACTTTCAATGTTTCTTGTTCAAGTAAAATGGCAGCACCATAAACTGCTAGTAAATTATAAGCGTTGAATTCACCTACTAATTTCACCCAAACTTCTTTATTTTCAATCTGCAATAACATTCCATCAAAATGACTTTCTAAAATCTTAGTCTTGAAATCAGCCATTTGATGTAAGGCATAGGACTTACGGTGAGCAAAGGTATTTTGAAGCATGATATGACCGTTTTTATCATCAATATTAGTCAATGCAAATGCGTACCTATTTAAATCATCGAAAAATTTCTTTTTTGCTTTTATGTAATTAGAGAACGTTCCATGAAAGTCTAAATGATCATGCGTTAAATTTGTAAAAATTGCTCCCGCGAAAACTAATCCCGCTATTCTCTGTTGAGAAATCGCATGCGAACTTACCTCCATAAAACAATAATCACATCCTTGCTCTACCATTGATTTCAAAAGTAAATTCAATGAAATAGGATCTGGAGTAGTATGCGTTGCTGGAATAATTTTATCTCCAATTTGATTTTGAACGGTTGAGAGTAATCCAACCTTATACCCTAGTTTCGTAAATAAATTAAAAAGTAGAGTCGCAACAGTTGTTTTCCCGTTGGTTCCTGTCACTCCAACTAATTTCAGTTTACTTGAGGGTTTTTCGTAAAAATTTGAGGCAATGATCCCCAATGCATAGGCTGAATCATCTACTAAAACATAAACAACTTTGGGGTTTAATTCTGTTGGGAACTCTTCAACAATGACAACTGAAGCTCCACCTTGAACTGCTTTTGTTATAAACAAATGCCCATCTGTCTGAAATCCCCGAACTGCTACAAAAAGCCCACCCTTCTCCACCGTTCTTGAATCAAGGCATAAAGACGTAACTTCTGTTTCCAAAAGTCCTCGGTATTCCTTTACCGGGATAGCATGTAGCAATTCTTTTAACAACATATTAATTAAGTTCTATTAATACTTTGGTTCCCGGCTTTAATCGTTGACCAGCAACTAATGATTGATTAATAACTTTACCTTTCCCTGTTACGGTTGTCTTGAAGCCAGCATTCTCCATAGCATATATAGCATCAACCAACCCCATGCCCTTTACATTCGGCACTGTTCCTTCTTTGAATTCTGAAACAGTAAAGGGCACAATACTATTCTTTGCAGAATCTTTATCTGGTTGGACAATTGAATTCCAATTCACGGTTTTGAAACCAAGCATTTGATAAACTTTTGCAGAAGCTTCTTTAGACCCTCTTAAACTATATGGAACTCTGTTTCCTGAAAAATTCACTGTTCTTTTATCAAAAGTTTTTTGTAATGAAAGATCATTCGCATAAACCATATCTGCTAACTCTCTAAATACCGGTCCCGCCACGGAACCGCCATAATAGCCATTTCTAGGATTTCGAATTACAACAATCATTGAATATTTTGGATCTTCTGCAGGAAAATAACCAGCAAACGAAGACTGATATCTACGAGCGCCATAGCCTCTTGCCCCATCCGCCATTTGGGCAGTACCAGTTTTACCAGCCGAGCTATAGAGTGGACTTCTTAAACGTTTTCCGGTACCCTCAATCATTACACCCTCCATCATAATCTGCATTTTTCGAATGGCATCTTTCGACGCTATCTGTTCATTAATAACACGTGCTTCGAATTTTTTTACTGTATTTCCCAAATGCTGAATTTCTTTTACAAAAAGAGGAGCGAGCATTTTGCCATCATTTGCAACAGCATTATAAAGGGCCAATGTTTGAATTGGCGTTAACACCAACTCATAGCCATAAGCCATCTGAACTAATGATAATGTTTTAGTCCAACTACGGCTATCAGGCATTTTCACCCATGGTTTTCCTTCTCCCGGAATCTGTAAACCAAGCGGCTTTCCTAATCCCCATTCATGCAGCTTTCCTGTAAATTTTTCAGGGTTCTTACCATAACTTTGGTGGATTAATTTGGCAACTCCGACATTTGAAGATTCCTCAAAGGCTTCTTTAGCTGTCATTTTAGATTTTTTGGGGGCATGTGAATCCCGGATTGTATGACCAGGAACTTTATACGTTCCATTTCCGACATCAACAATTGTATTGGTATCAATCAACCCATCATCCAAAGCGCTTAAATAGGATGCTACTTTAAATGTTGAACCCGGATCTGCTCCCTGCGCAATTGCATAATTAAATTTTTCCCTATAAATACCTTCAGAATCCCTAGTGAAATTTGCAATTGCCCGGATTTCACCAGTTTTTACCTCCATCAATACTACGCAACCATTGTCTGCATTACTTTCAATCAATTGCTTTTCCAATGCACGTTGAGCCATGTCCTGCATATTGACATCAATAGTCGCTATGATATCAGATCCATCCTTTGGAGCTACTTCCATTTCACGATTAACAGGAATCCATACTCCTCCCGCAATTCGTTGCATTAGTTGCACACCACTCTCCCCTTCTATATAATCACCGTATGCTCCTTCCAAACCAACTCGAACAGTATCTCCTTTTAGATTTTTATATCCTATTGTACGAGCAGCAAGATTTGTAAACGGTAAAATTCTTTTATTTTCTCTAACGGCAACTAAACTGCTTGGATATCGCTCTTTACCTTCTTTAAATACTTTCATTAAAGGGAATTGCTTTATCTCCTTGAGTTGTTGATGGCTAACATCTCGTTTAAGCAAGACATATCGTTGCTTATTTGCTCTAGCAGATTTAAGTTGGGTTAAATATTGTCTTGCTGATTTATCATTAAAAAACTTAGAAAGGCGGATCGCTAAGGAATCAACACGAGAATTAAAAACATCATTATTTTCACTAGCAATAGCCATTGCATCAAACCGAATATCGTATTCTGGAATAGAGGTAGCTAATAGACTTCCGTCATTAGAGTATATATTGCCCCTAGCTGCTTCAATCACTCGTTCTCGAATCGTTAAGCTATCGGCGATATCACGCCAACGGTCTCCATCTACATATTGTAAATGCAATAATTTACCAAAAACTAACAGTGCACCAAACACCATCAGCCCGAACGCCAGGTAGACCCTTATTAATATGGATTTCCTAATATTCATATTCTAGGTGTTTTTTTTACTTTAAATCCTTAACGACTTCCAATTTAATTGGTGGAACTGTTCTTTCTCTTAAGCCTAATGTATCTGCCCGCTTGGCAATTTCAGTCTGAGTAGTGAGTTTCATTTTCTCAGCATTCAATGATTTATAGTCCCAACTCAACTCTTTCACTTCCCTCCCTAACTTATCGATTCTTCTAACTGTATTTTCTGCTAAATGACGATTAGATATATAAAGCAAACCTAAGAATCCTAGGAACGCAATGAACGGAAGGTTTTTAGCAACTAAATAGGTTGACATCTCTTTTTGAGAAAAGAATTTATTAATAAAATTCTCCGTCTCTTCAACCTTTTCCTCAAGCGCTTCTGACATTTCTTCTTGAACTTCTTCGCTAAGTTCCTTCTGTTTTATCGTGTTTCTTTTAGCCATATAATCCTTGTCAAATTATATTTTCTCTGCAATACGCAACTTCGCACTTCGAGCTCTACTGTTTCGCGAAACCTCTTCCTGAGATGCTGTGATAGCTTTTCTACTGATCACATGAAAAGGTTTAATTTCATTTCCAAAAAAATCCTTCTCAACCTCTCCTCTGAATTTCCCCTTACTAAGAAAATTCTTCACCAGACGATCCTCCAGAGAATGGTAAGACATCACCACCAATCTACCCAATGGCTTAAGTACCGACTCACTTTGTAATAAAAATTCTTGCAACGCCTCCAACTCCTTGTTCACTTCAATTCTTAAAGCTTGAAACACTTGAGCATGATACTTATTTTCCTTTCCTTTTGGAACCATTTTTTGTATGGCTTGCTTAAGATCTGAAACTGATTGGATCTCCTTATTCAAACGAGCCGTGACGATTGCCTTTGCTAAGGTTTTAGCATTTTGAATTTCACCATACATGCCAAATATTCGATGTAATTCTTCTTCAGAATAGGAGCTTATAATTTTTCTGGCATCTAAATCTGAAACCTGATCCATACGCATATCCAAGTCCGCATCAAAACGAATTGAAAAGCCCCTGTCGGCTGCATCAAATTGATGAGATGACACTCCTAGGTCAGCCAAAATACCATCCACCTCTTTTATTCCCTCAAGTCTTAAATAATTTTTTAAAAACCTGAAATTTTGATGAATTAATGTAAAACGTTTATCATCAATTGCATTATTTATGGCGTCTGGGTCTTGATCAAATGCAATCAGACGACCCTGCGAACCAAGATGTTTCATTATCTCTTTAGAATGACCACCTCCTCCAAATGTCACATCAACATATACACCATTTGGTTTTATTGCTAGCGCTTCGATACACGCGCCCAACATAACAGGTATATGGTATTCTATTTTATTCATCTCCAAGTCCTCCAAAATCAAATCCACCCATCACCTCTTCTGCTAAGGAGGCAAAATCCTCTTCTTTCCCAGCATCCATCATCGCCTCGTATTCAGCTTTCGCCCATAACTCTATTTTGTCAAATTGACATTGCAAAAATACATCTCCTTGAATACCGCCATATTCCAGTAATCCCTTTGGCAACAACACCCTACCTGCAGAGTCTAAACTCAATTCGGTTGCACCACGCATAAATTGACGGATAAAGTTTCTATTCTTTACATTGTATTGATTCAATTTTCCAAGTTGAATCATTTTCTTATTCCATTCTTCCTTAGTATAAATCACCAAATTCTTTTCGAAACCTCGGTTCACTACAAGCCCTTCCTGTTCCGCAGCAGGCAATTGCCTTTTAAGCGCAGCAGGGACCACCATCCTTCCTTTGGCGTCTAACTTGCATTCATATTCTCCGATTAATTGTATCATCTGGTATTCTTCAATACTATTTTAATGTAAAAGTATACACTTTCTCCCACAATCTCCCACAATTCCCCACAAAAAAGTTTTCCACATATTCACTGTTTCTCCAAAAGTGCCCTAGAAGTGCCATTTTAATAGAAATGATATTGATCGTCAATAAATTAAGAATGTATCAGTCCAAGAAAATCGATAATAAATACCGCGACCAAAACCCTTGAAACGCTTCTAAATCAAGCTAAAGTATCTGCAGTAATCGCAAAAGTGGGGCAAGGTGGGGCATACATAATTTCGTGAAAAAGCAAAACCAAAATTAGAGTATGTATTTCGTACCCATACAATGTTCAATTGTCCTTCATTTAAATTTTCAAAATCTAAAAAAGCAGACGTCGATAAAAAAATAATTACCGCTTCATAAGAAACCCAGCCTAAAATTTTCAAAGAAGAAGGCATTAAATCATTTTTTATTCAATTCTTTATTCTCGTTTAAATGCAATAATTTTGTGGGTCGATAAAAATTGAGAAAAACATGCACAGAACACATACTTGTGGCGAATTAAGAATAGAAGATTTAGGGAAAACAATAACGTTAAGTGGTTGGATTCAAAAATCAAGAGATTTAGGCGGAATGACCTTCATTGATGTTAGAGATCGATATGGAATCACACAATTAACCTTCAATTCAGATGATAATGATTCTTTACGAAGTCTTGCACGTGGTTTAGGAAGAGAATTTGTAATCAAGGTTATTGGGGTTGTCATTGAACGTTCAAATAAAAACTCAAAAATTCCTACCGGAGATATTGAAATCAAGGTAAGTGCATTAGAAATCCTTAACGAATCAAGCCTTCCTCCTTTCACAATAGAAGATCAAACTGATGGAGGCGAAGATATTAGGATGAAATACCGTTACCTAGATATCCGTCGAAACCCGGTGAAGAATAATTTAGTATTTCGTCATAAAGTAACTCAGGAAGTCAGAAACTATTTATCTGCCATAGATTTTATTGAAGTTGAAACTCCTTATTTAATCAAATCAACTCCTGAAGGTGCACGTGATTTTATTGTTCCTTCAAGAATGAACCCTGGACAGTTTTATGCTCTACCACAATCTCCACAAACTTTTAAGCAATTATTAATGGTTGGTGGTATAGATAAATATTTTCAAATTGTAAAATGTTTCCGTGATGAAGATCTTCGTGCTGATAGACAGCCTGAATTCACTCAAATTGACTGTGAAATGTCTTTTGTTGAACAAGAAGATATTCTAAACGTTTTTGAGGGAATGACTCGTCATTTATTGAAGTCTATCCATGGAATTGATCTTAGTGAATTTCCTAGAATGACCTATGAACAGGCAATGAAAACCTATGGAAACGACAAACCTGACATCCGTTTTGGAATGAAATTCGGTGAATTAAATGCTGTTGCTCAGCAGAAAGATTTTGGCGTATTTAATTCAGCTGAATTGGTCGTTGGAATCGCAGTTCCTGGTGCAGCATCATACACAAGAAAGCAAATCGATGAATTAATTGATTGGGTTAAGCGACCACAGGTTGGTGCATCCGGAATGGTTTATGTAAAATACGATCAAGATGGCTCCCTCAAATCATCAGTAGATAAATTCTATGATCAAAACGATTTAAAAAACTGGGCCGAGATTACTGATGCTAAACCTGGGGATTTAATATTGATTCTTTCAGGCCCAGCTCAAAAGACCAGGACACAGTTAAGCGCTCTTCGGATGGAACTTGGAAATCGATTAGGATTGCGTAAATCCAATGAGTTTGCTCCTTTGTGGGTAATAGATTTTCCTCTTTTGGAATGGGATGAAGAAACAAATCGTTTCCATGCTATGCATCACCCATTTACATCTCCTAAAATTGAAGACTTACCATTATTGGACGAGGACCCAGCAAAGGTGCGCGCCAATGCGTACGATTTGGTTCTAAATGGCAATGAAATTGGAGGTGGATCAATTCGAATCCACGACAAAAGCATGCAGGCTTTAATGTTTAAACATTTAGGATTTTCATCAGAACAAGCTGAAGATCAATTTGGTTTTTTAATGAATGCTTTTCAATATGGTGCTCCTCCGCACGGCGGATTAGCTTTTGGACTAGACAGATTGACGGCGATCTTAGGAGGCCAAGAAACCATTCGTGATTTCATCGCATTTCCCAAAAATAATTCTGGCCGTGACGTTATGATCGATGCCCCTTCTTCTATCGAAAAAACACAGTTAGAAGAACTATACATCTCATTATCAGATGTCAAAAAGTAATATTGAATTAGTTCTTATTTAATACTATATTTAAAAGTTGACCGAAATAAGGTCAACTTTTATTTTTGAAGGAAATACCGCATCCCCACTATGGCACAAAAAATTGCTGAGAAATTCATTGAAGATAGTGCAAGTAAATCATTTGATATGCATCATCGAGAGATCGTCACTAAAAATATTGATAAGTATAATGATGCTTTTGAGAAAGGAAAGGGCAAATTTCATAATCTGGAAAACTCGAAAATTAAGGCCAATCTTGTTAAGTGGAAGGTAATAGAAAACCTAGACAAATCCCTTTTAGATTTTGAGGCTAATTTCACCTCAAATGGAGGCCGAGTGATATGGGCAAACGATGCGCAGGAGGCCCGGGATGAAATTTGGAAAATTATTGAGCAGAAAAAAGCAAAATCTATTGTAAAATCAAAATCAATGGCGAGCGAAGAAATAGAACTTAATCATTTCTTAGCGTCAAAACAGGTTGAAACAATTGAGAGCGATTTAGGAGAATTCATCATCCAACAACTCAATCAAAAACCTTATCATTTTGTAACACCTGCCATGCATTTAAGCATGGAAGAAATTGCAAAATTATTCCATGAAAAATTTAATACCCCCCTTGAGGCCACGGCAGAGGAATTGACTATGAAAGCCAGGGAAATCCTAAGGCAGAAATATACGACTGCTGATATTGGGATCTCAGGTGCTAATTTTTTAGTCGCAGATACGGGTAGTATTGCCATAACTGAAAATGAAGGGAATGCTCGATTAACAACGACTTTTCCCAAAGTGCATATTGCTGTGGTAGGAATTGAAAAAGTTATTCCTAGCATTAATGATCTTGATTTATTCTGGCCATTATTAGCGAGTCATGGAACAGGTCAAAACCTAACAGTATACAATAGTCTTTTCTCCGGTCCAAGAAAGGACATTGAATTTGATGGTCCACAAGAAATGTATGTAATTCTTTTGGACAATGGTAGAAGTAATTTACTGGCCCAGAAAGATCAGCGTCAAGGATTATATTGTATTCGATGTGGAGCATGTCTGAACGTATGCCCAATTTATCAAAACATCGGTGGACATACTTACGAAACCACCTATCAAGGTCCGATTGGTTCATTAATTTCACCTCACTTAAATGGAATGAAAGAATTCAAACATTTAAGTTTCGCATCATCCCTTTGTGGTAAATGCACAGAGGTATGTCCAGTTGGCATAGATATCCAAAAAATGTTATTGCTCAATAGGAAAGACTCAGTACAACAAGAATTATCATCCACCTTAGAAAAAAAAGGATGGGGAATTTTTGCATGGGCCATCAAAAATAGAAAGATTATTGATTTTTTCTCTGGAAAGACTAAAAACTTTTTTATTAAAAATTTTTTCAAGAAGTCTTGGGGAAACCAGCGAGAACTGCCCAAAATAGCAGATAAGTCTTTCAATCAACAATGGAAAGAAAAACAGAAAAACGATAAATAAGCAAATAGGATTGTCTTAGGTTTGAAAACAATCCTGTTTGTTTTAAAATTTAATTTGATTGAATTGATCTTTCGGGGCAAAACCTAATGTCTGTGTTAAAGCCTTGCTATCCTCCACCATTCGAATAAATTCAGCTCGATAACCTTCATCGTCTTTTCCTTTCGCAGCTTTTGCCCGGGTAATTATACTTTCGTAATTGGCTTTTTGTTTGTACTCAGAATTTCGAAGAATCATTCCAAATTCTGCAACTGCTGTAACGAAACTAAAGTCTTTGCTAATTGAATCAATATCTTTGGCCCTATTTTGAACGACTACCTTGTGAAGTTTACTGACATCATTTTGAGGTTCTTTGTACCGCATTTTAATCGTGGCTATTTCTCCATTTGGTTCACCTAATTTTTTATTTTTCATTTGCTGATACTTTAAAGAATCAACATTACCATAGACACTGTTATCTTGCCCGACAGGAACAATTTCATAAATAGCTGTTACTGAATGCCCCACGCCCATATCACCTCCCAATTTTGAATCATTATTAAAATCTTCATCTTCCAAAAGTCGATTTTCATACCCTATCAATCGATATGCTTGCACATAATAAGGATTAAACTCGACCTGAATTTTCACATCCTTAGCAACGGTAAATAATGTAGCTCCAAACTCAGTAATCATCGCCTTCCTAGCCTCGCCAATATTGTCGATGTAGGCATAATTCCCGTGTCCCATATTTGCTAATATTTCCATTTTACTATCCTTAATATTTCCCATACCAAACCCTAAAACAGTCAGATGTACTGCGCTCTCACTCTCTTTTTTTATTAGATCTTCCATTTCCTGGTCAGATGATGGCCCAACATTAAAATCACCATCTGTTGCCATAATTATTCTATTATTTCCATTCTTTATAAAGTTTTCACGAGCAATTTGATAAGCCATTTTAAGACCATCAGCACCAGCTGTGGCACCACCAGCACTAAGTTCATCAACAACCTCCTTGATTCTCATTTTCTGACTTCCGCTCGTACTTTTAAGTCTCACAGCGGTATTTCCTGCATAAGTAACTATTGCAACTCGATCTTTGGCTCTAATTTGATCCACCAAAAGTTTTAGTGAAGATTTGACTAGGGGCAATTTGTTTGAGTTATTCATTGAACCAGAAACGTCAACTAAAAACACAAAATTAGTTTCAGGAAGATTTTCTATTTCAGCATCTTTTGCCTTTAATGCAATTCGCAACAATTTATTTTTTCTATTCCAAGGTGAATAAGATAACTCCGTATATATATTTACTGGATCTCCGTTTCTAGGAGGAAGTAAATCATATTGAAAATAATTAATCATTTCCTCTATTCTAACTGCATCCTTAGGAGGAAGATTGCCCGAATGAATCATCCTTCTAATATTACTATAGGATGCGGCATCAACATCAATAGCAAAAGTAGACAAGGGAACTTTCAACGGTGAGACGAATCTATTTTCAATAATTTTACTATAGCTCTCTGAATATTGAATCGTGCTGGCTGGAGATGAAAAGTAAATCGTTTTCATAAAGTTTTTATCTTTCTTTTGAGCAATTTCCTTTCCATATCCGACAACAAATTGTTCCTCTCTCAAGGAGTGAATTGGACTGAGCTGAACATTTATCTCATTTAAATTTCCCACTTTTTTTTTCTGACTGGTGTAACCAATGATGGAAAAAATTATTTCATCTCCTTCTGTTGCAAGGATTTTATATAATCCGTTTTTATCAGTGTAGCTTCGGGTGTTCTTTGTTATGATTTCAACGCTGACCCCTGCGAGTAGCTTTTGAGAAAAAGCATCTCTTATTTGACCATAAATTTCCTTTTCTTTTGCTAGTGAGCTACCTCCTAGAGATGCTGATAAAACTAGAACTAATATTAATCTATACATGGTTTCTATTTTTATCCAGGGATGCCAAAAAAATCAAATTTCCATAAACCAGAAAAATAAATTATTTTTCCGAATCAAATGAATATTAAAAATTTGTCTAATCACAAGAATTTAACAGATGAGCAACTACTTGAGGAATACCTAAAGGAAGATGACCTCAGCTTCCTTGGACACTTATACCAAAGGCATAGTGAAATGGTCTACTACGTCTGTCTACGCTATTTTAAAGAGTCTGAACGAAGTAAAGATTCTGTGATGGAAATATTTGAGAAACTCATAAAAAATGTCAAAAAACAACATATCCAGAACTTCCCTCGGTGGCTATATGTTGTTAGTAAGAATCATTGTTTAATGGAACTCAGATCAGACAAAAACAAGACAGAAATTGTTACAGATAATTTTGTGGAATTTTCTTTCAACTTGCATCAACAAGAAGAAGATGAACGAAAAGAAATGCAATTATCTAAGTTAGAAATGTGTTTAGATAATCTAATTGAAAATCAAAAAAAAAGTATACAATTCTTCTTTATAGAAAAGAAATGCTATAAAGAAATCTCAGAATTAACTGGTTTTAGCACCAATGAGGTAAAAAGTTATATCCAGAATGGCAAGCGAAATTTAAAAAATTGTATGGAAAAGGGAGGCCATGAATAACAAATTTGACATAGCATATTTACGTAAATACGTAAATCATGAACTTAGTTCTACTGAAATGTATGCTATTGAAAAAGCGACACATGAAGATGAATTATTAATGGATATTATTCTGGGATTAGAGGAAGAAAAGAACTCAAATAGTACGTTTGAAGTTGCCGATATAGATTCCTCGATTTACAACAGAACTCATCGGAACAAGTTAAATCTGCCCAACAAAAAAGCCTATTTAGCAATTGCGGCCTCCTTGCTTTTAATACTCACAATGGGTTCAATATGGTTTTTGAATCTTGAAAATAAGGTTAAACCTAAAATGCTTGATTCTTTTGCCAATCAAGAACGGGACGTACAAACAGACACCACCTTAAATACTATCGAAATTGACAGTATTAATGCTGAAAGCCCCGAAGAAAATTTGATAGCAATGGTGGAACATGAAAAACAAAACCCAAATAATAATCAAGGGCTTAAAGAAGGACGGAAAAATGATTCAAAACAAAATTTAAAAGGGAATAAAATTGGAAACCCAGAAATTTCATTAAATCCGAACGTCTTTTACAAAGAAATTCCCAAAGCTGATTCCATTTTTAATCTGAATAACCTAGGGAAGGCATCTTCAGGAAATTTTGAAGAAAATGAATTGGAAAATTCTTCTGTTATCTTGATCGCCAGTAATAAAAAATCTAACTTATTAATCAGAGGCAACACTGCTCCGGAGATAGCCCAAAACAAGAAAAGTGTAGCAACTGGAAGGATATTGGATTTAGCTTCAGGTAGACCAATCGTTAACGCATCTGTTAAAAATATTAAAAATAATGAAGTGGTTGTTACCGACTCCCTGGGACAATATATTATGCCCGTAACTGAGGATACACAAACACTGCAGGCATTATCCATAGGCTATAAGCCTAAGAATTTTGTCGCTAGTAATAATAAAATAATTCAACTTCAGTCAGATTATAAAAGCCATGATGAAGTTGTTGTGGTTGGCTATGGTACTAATTCTAAATTTTATAAATCTGAGCCTCTAATAGGATGGGTTGCTTATAAAAAGTATATAAATGATCACTCAGAACAAAGTCTACTAGGAAATGGAAACGTAATATTAGTATTTGAGGTTTCGACTTTTGGTAGACCAATGGATATTACCGTAAAAAAATCAGCTAACGCAACACTCGATCAAAAAGCGATACAAATTATACAAAATGGTCCAGATTGGAAAAAAGGAAACGATGGAAAAAAGATTGAAGTAAAAATTACGTTTAAGTAATTTGATTGTCTAAGTCTTATCCTAGTTGATTAATAGGCATTCTTGCCAACGGAATTATATCTTGATCGACGAAATCCTTCTTTAGGAATTTATGATAACCTGCTATGGCAATCATTGCAGCGTTATCAGTACAATATTCAAATTTAGGGATATATACATTCCATTTATATTTGACTCCCATCTCCAATAAAGATTCACGTAATTCTGAATTAGCAGATACTCCACCAGCAATTGCTATTTCTTTGATTCCCGTTAGCTTTGCAGCCTTTTTTAGTTTATTTAACAGGATTGATACAATTCTATACTGTACTGAGGCGCATAAATCATCCCTTCTTTCACTTAAAAATTTAGAATTCTGTCTATATTCTCTTTGGACCAAATACAGAATTGCAGTCTTTAATCCTGAAAAGCTAAAATTAAGCCCTTCAATTTGCGGTTCGGGGAGTTTAAAAGCTTCGGGATTGCCATTTTTTGCATGTTTATCGATCAATGGTCCCCCTGGATAAGGTAAATTTAAAATTTTAGCTGTTTTATCAAAAGCCTCACCTGCAGCGTCATCCAACGTTTCACCCAATATTTCCATTTCAAAATAATCCTTGACCATGACAATTTGAGTGTGTCCACCCGAAACTGTCAAACATAAAAACGGAAATTTAGGTTTTGGATCTTCAATAAAATGGGCTAAAATATGAGCTTGCATATGGTTTACTTCAATTAATGGAACGTTCAGTGCCAGTGCAAAAGATTTTGCAAATGAAGTTCCAACCAGCAATGCACCAAGTAAGCCAGGTCCCCGAGTAAAAGCTACTGCATCTATTGCATTTTTATGTATTTTAGCGTCCACAATGGCTCGGTCAACAGTTGGAATAATATTTTGTTGATGTGCCCGTGATGCTAATTCAGGAACAACACCACCATATTTCGAGTGAATCGCTTGACTAGCAATAATATTTGCCTTAATTTCGCCGTCTATACATATAGATGCTGAAGTTTCATCACATGATGATTCTATTCCTAGAATAATGGCCATTTTAAAATTGTATAAAATATAAAAAACAAAAGTATCAAAAAAATACTTAAAATAACGTTTATTAGTATACTCGGCATTCTTATACTGTTGGGTATCATCCTGTTTTCATTACAATTTTCTTCTATCCAAACCTTTGTCACCAAACGAGTTGCACATTATCTCTCTGAAGAATTACACGCTAAAATCGAAGTAGATAAAATATATTTCAGGCCTTTTTCAGAGCTTACATTAATTGATTTTAAACTCTCAGATCAAAAGGGTAATCAGTTAATATCTGCAAAAAAAATGAAGGCGGACTTAAATATGACTGATTTCTTTAGGAATAAAATTGTCATAGAGAGATTGATATTAGATCAAGCTTATCTAGATTTTAAATTTTACAAAGACAGCTCAAACATTCAATTTTTGTTAGATTATTTTTCACCCGCGACCGAAAATGCAAAAAACGAAAAAAATAAAGTTGAACTAAGTCTTACAAATATTAAGCTTTTAAATAATACGATAAAAATTCGAAATTATCAACAAATCCCTCGTCCCGGAGGTGTGGATTTCTCAGACGTTGAATTAACCGAAGTGTCAGGTACTTTTAACGACATAATTTATTCTGACCTTTCTATAAAAGCAAAGATCAAACAACTTAGTTTTAAAGAGAAATCAGGATTTCGACTACGCAAGCTAGATGCCATGGCTGAGGTGACCAATAAGTTTATGGAATTTCAAGATATCAGCTTACTCACGAATAATTCTAGTCTAGGAAATTATCTAAAATTTAGCTACGATAATTTTTCTAACTTTAATAATTTTATCGCTAAAGTGCACATCGAGAGCTCAATAAATAACACCTATGTGGACTCAAAAGATATAGAATATTTTGCACCACAGCTCAAGAAAATTAATTTTACAGCCAAAATACATAGAGGGAGGATAAATGGAACAATTAATAATCTAAAAGCGTCTAATGTCTTTATTGAAACGGAAAAAGAAACCAGCATAGTAGGAGATTTTTCGATCAGTGGACTTCCAAACATTAATAAAACATTTTTTAATTTTCAGAAGGTAAATTTAAATACCACGATTAACGAAACTGAAAAGATTATTTCTCAACTCTCTAATAATAAGAAATTTACACTTCCTTTATCGCTTCAAAAATTTAAAGACATTTCCTTCCAAGGAGTTTTCGATGGATTCTACCATAATTTTGATATTGATGGAAACTTTGAAACCGCTATTGGCAACTTAGAGATACAAAGTACAATTGATATCCAAGATGGGATAAAATATGCAGGTAATATTAATTCCGCTGAATTTCAAATTGGAGATTTTATAAATAGCAATACATTCAGATCCCTTGCATTTGATCTAAAATTTGAAGGGGCTGGACTGAATTTTCAGGATTTACAGCTATCTACCAGTGGGACACTTAGTGAAACTCAAATTGGTGCAAACTCTTATGATAGCATTTCCATAGACGCTGTTCTATTTGATAAATTAATTAATGTGAATGGGGAGATAAACGATCCTGAAGTCTCCATGATATTTAATTCTAAGATAGATTTAAAAGGAGCTGAAACAATCTATGAAGTAGATGCGAGTATTGGACATGCAAACCTTAAAACAATGGGTCTGGTAAAAAAGGATAGCATCATTATTTTTGATTCAAATATTATAACTCATCTAAAGGGCAACAGTTTAAATAATTTAAACGGCGATTTATTAGCTGATCAAATTTCCATGCAAACCTCAAAAGGTAAATTCACAATTGATGATATTTATTTTTCTGCCGAAGGAAATGAAAAGGATCGCTTACTTGTCTTAAAATCAAATGTTGTTGATGTTGAAATGACAGGGCAAATTGATTTGAACACTTTAGTACCCTATTTCAAGGCATTAGCAATGCGATATGCACCGGCAATAGGATTAGATGTTGAAGCCTATAATCATCAGACTTTTGATTTAAGCTTGACTATTAAATCCTTTGAACCGCTCTCAGCTTTTCTAGATCCATCCTTAACCTTAGAGGATGGGGCAAATCTAGAGGCCCATTTTTCCTCTGAAGATTACACAGCAAGGTTTGATGCTTATAGTCCTTTTGTTGAATACAAAGGGTTTAAGCTTGAAAATCTTACAATTAAGGAGAATGCAGATGAACAAGCCTTTTCATTAGATGTAAATGCAGATAAATTATTTATTAATGACAGTATTTATGTGAATAATGTAGAAATAAATAATGTATTAGCAAAAGACAGTTTAGTATTCAATATCAACGGAGCAAGAGAAACTGACGACAATTATATAAGATTAAATGGAAATATTCATTTTGCACATAATAAACCAGCTTATATTCAATTGAATAATTCTGAAGTTATAATCAATCATTTACCCTGGACTATTAATACTGATTCGGAGATGAGAATATCAAAAGGTAAGATTTACCTTAATAACCTTCAAATCTCACAAGAGAATCAAAAAGTGGAATTCAATGGTATTATTTCTAATGAAAATGATAAACTGAAGATTGGATTCAGTCGGTTTAATTTAAATTCATTAGCCTCAATAACCAATCCGCTTGGTATTAAAGTTTTAGGAGAATTAAATGGTCATATTGAAATTCATTCTTTATTAAATAAACCGTACTTAACAGCGAACATACATACCACACCTCTAGTTTACAATCAAATTCCAATAGGTCAGTTTGCTTTTTTAGCCAATTTCGATCCAGAATCAAAAATTGCTAATTTAGATATTCAATTACTAGATGATATAAGAAGAGGTCTTTCTTTAAAGGGAACCTACCGGATTAATCAGGGATTAAACCTTAGCGGAAATTTAAAAGAAGTTGACCTGATCCTTTTTCAGCCCTTCATCAAAAATCTAGCCTCAGAGCTTACAGGTAAAATCAGTGCGAATATTAGAATTAACGGTAACTTGAATAAACCGAAGATAAATGGGGTGTCTACTATTCATAATGCAAGGTTTATAGTAAATTATTTGAATACAACTTATAACATTAATAATCAATCGGTTTTGATTGACAACAATAGCGTGATTCTTAATAAACTGAATTTTACAGACAATCAAAATCACCTTGCAATTGCTCAAGGACATGTGAATTTAAATAAACTAAGGAATCCATACATTGACATAGCTGTTGCCTCCAGTAATGTCATGATTTTAAATACGAGCTATAAAGATAATAATGTGTATTATGGTAAGGTTTATGCAACTGGAACTTATAATTTTAAAGGGAATACGTCAGCGATTGAGATAGATATAGAAGCCAAATCAGAAGAAAACACCTCTATTACAATTCCTTTTAATTCGGCTATGACAATCTCTGACAGTGATTTTATTTACTTTATCAGCAAAGATTCAAGCGTGAATAATGCCAATGCTTCTAAATACTTTCTCAAAGGAATGACCATGAATATGGATTTAGAGCTTACTCCAGACGCCGAGGTGAATTTACAAACAGAATTGGGGTCATTGAAAGGAACCGGATTGGGAGAAATCAGCTTAAAAATCACCAGTTTGGGAGATTTTGAAATGTTTGGAGACTATTCAATTAACTCTGGAAAATTTCATTTTACAGCCCAAGATTTTATCAATAAATACTTCGATATTAAACAAGGTGGAACCATACTTTGGACCGGATCTCCATCAGGGGCAATGGTTAATATAACTGCCATATATCAACAAAGAACATCAATTGGTGATTTATATGATGCGGCTGGTAGAGCGCGTCAAGACGAACGCGTATTGGCCCAAGCCGATATGATAATAAAGGGGACTTTGAGTCGCCCAGATGTTACCTTTGATCTCAACTTTCCTCAAACTCCTTATGTTAAGGATGAATTACAAGCCTACCTAAGTGATGCTAACAATGTTAATCAACAGGCTTTAAGTTTAATTGTACGAAGGAGTTTCACAGCGAGTTCCTCAAATGAAATTGGAAAAGAAGTAAACAACACTCTGCTGTCTGCGGGGACAGAAATTGCTTTCAATCAATTAAACAATATATTAGCACAATCATTAAACATAAACTTTTTGGACTTTAATATTCGATCGCTAAACGACGCCTCTGCTTCTTTCAGATTCTTCGATGATCGGCTAATACTTACAGGTGGGGTTGTAGATAGAAGAAATATTCAAACAACCGATTTAACTTTCTTCTCAAATCAAGTGGCCACAGACGCCGAATTAACTTATAAGATCCGTCGCGATGGAAATCTAATGTTTAGAGCATATAACAGACTGAATACCAGAAATATATTATTTACTCCTACGGATGATTACATCAACGCGGTTGGATTAGTGTATCGACAGGAATTCAATACACTTGCTGAATTTTGGAAAAAAATGTGGACTTGGAAAACAAAACGGGATAGCATCTCAATTTCACCGGAGATTTCCAGAGATAGCGTTAAGAATCTTATCCCAGTGTTTTAGTTTAAATACAATTCAACAAGCTCTATCCACTCTTGCTCGAATGAACCTTGAAATTCCGGTTTCTTTGCCTTATTATACCAGTATCTAGCGTTCCAAAGATCTCCTTCGATTCGATGTAAATAAGCGTGTATATGACTTGAAACCGCATCATCCAAATGATCAATTAAATTATGTGCTTGGTGCCATTCATTTTTCCCCGCATACCATAGCGACTGAATTTGAACAGACCAACTAAGATCTATTGAATTATCAGCTAAACTATTTTTAAAATCTACTAGATTCATTGTTAAATCGATATTCTAAAATTATCAAGGTAATAAATCAAAAAATACCAGAAGGGACAAAAAATTTGAATTCTTTATTTTAATTCAGTCTGCTTCTGGTCCCTATTACCTTACTTAAATTTATTGGCTAACGCGGATAATTTACTCGCCATATCCACTTCTTGAGTTTTTTTCATTTGCTTCTCATAGGGTTTACGAGATTTTAACCCTTCCATTTTCATACTCAAGGCAATTCTTTTGCGTTTCTCGTCTACATCAGTAACTTGCACAATAACTTGTTGTTGGACTTTGACAACATCATTTGGATCGCTTACAAAATGATTCGCTAATTGGCTTAAATGAACCAAACCATCTTGATGTACACCAATATCAACAAAAGCTCCAAAATTTGTAATGTTGGTAACAATTCCCGGTAGCTTCATTCCTATTTTTAAATCAGCTATTTGGTTAACACCATTAGTGAATGTAAAAGTTTCAAATTTCGCGCGCGGATCTAAACCTGGCTTCGCCAATTCAGATAATATATCATTCAAGGTTGGGAGTCCAACATCATCCGAAATGTATTTTTTCAAATCTACACTCTTTCTAAGCCGATCATCAGTCATCAGCTCAGAAATACCAACACCTAAGTCTTTAGCCATCTCCTGCACTACAACATACCGTTCTGGATGTACAGCAGATGAATCCAAAGGTTGCTTAGCATCCCGAATTCTCAAAAATCCCGCGGATTGTTCAAAAGCCTTTTCTCCTAAACGAGGGACTTTTTTCAATTCAATTCGTGAAGTAAAAGGACCATTCGTTTTTCTGTAGGTGATAATTTGTTGAGCCAAGGCTGGACCCAATCCAGAAACATAAGAAAGGATCTGTTTAGAGGCCGTGTTTAATTCGACACCTACAGCATTAACACAAGATATGACTGTGTCATCTAAAGCAGATTGTAATTTATTTTGATCCACATCGTGTTGATATTGACCAACACCTATTGATTTCGGGTCGATTTTAACGAGTTCAGCTAATGGATCCATTAGTCGACGGCCAATTGACACTGCCCCCCTTACCGTAATGTCATAATCTGGAAATTCCTCACGTGCGGTTTCTGAGGCAGAGTAAATTGAAGCTCCACTCTCATTTACCATCATAATCATTACGTTCTCAAGTCCAAGTGAACGGATAAATTCCTCGGTTTCTCTTCCAGCTGTGCCATTACCGATCGCAATAGCTTCAATATCATGTTTGGACACCAAATCCCTTATAATTTTATCAGCCAACTTTATATTGTTTCCACCAGTGTGCGGAAATATGGTTGTATTTTCAATTAAATTTCCTTGCGTATCTAAGACAACTGTTTTGCATCCTGTACGGAATCCAGGATCTATAGCGATCAATCTTTTTTGTCCAAGGGGCGCTGCCAATAGTAACTGTCGAACATTAGCTGTAAAAACCTTGATAGATTCTTCATCTGCCTTTTGGCGGGTTAAAACACGTATTTCTGTCTCCATGGAAGGTTTTAACAACCGTTTAAAGCTGTCTAAAATTGCCAATTTCACCTGATGGGAAGATTCATTTTTTTTGGTCACATATTGGTTTTCTATTCTTGGAATTATCAATTCCTCCGGAACCTCTATATTGAGATATAACAATTCCTCTTTCTCACCTCTTCGCATCGCTAACACTCGATGTGACGGTGCATTTTTTATCGGTTCAGACCAGTCAAAGTAGTCCTTATATTTCAAAGCACTCTCCTCTTTACCCGGAATCACTCGTGAAACAAATTGTCCCTTTTCGTACATAATCCTGCGAGCCTCAGTACGTATTAGCGCATCTTCAGAAATCTGTTCTGCTATGATATCCCTCGCTCCAGCTAAAGCATCCATATGTGTTGAAACTCCTTTAGCATCCTCAAGGTATTCTAAGGCAAAGTTTTCTACAATTCCATCCCTTTGAGACAGCAATATATCAGCTAAGCCTTGTAATCCCTTTTCGCGGGCCATCGAGGCTCTCGTTTTCCGTTTTGGTTTATAAGGGAGATAAATATCTTCTAAAATAGACATAGAAAGTGCTTTATGAATTTCTTTCTCTAATTCAGGCGTTAACTTTTGCTGATCGTTTATTGATTTTAAAACCGCATCTTTTCGCTTGGCGAGATCTCGTAATTGTTGCATACGATCGCGAATATTTGTAATCTGCACCTCATCAAGACCCCCGGTCAGTTCCTTTCTATATCGTGAAATAAACGGTACGGTTGCACCTTCATCCAGTAGTGAACTTGTTGTACGAACCTGCTTTTCGCCAATAGACATTTCTTGCGATACGATAATCTCGTGTGATGTAATCATAAATAAAATAATAAGAAAAAGTAAAGCTGTTGAATGAATACCAACAGCTTAGGATTATATTTACTTTAATTTTTTAGACTTTTTGCGAAGAATCATCCACTGTTGGATTTTCTTTTGGTAAGCTTTCCTCAGGTTCTTTTTGGGCTAAAGAAGCGTCAGATTCGGTCGTACTGTCATTTGCTTCACTATTCGCAAAATGATCATTATATCCATAGCTATAATAATCATCAGAGGTAGGTGTTGTATAGGGCTTGTGCTCGTATGTACCGGATGGAGAAGAGAACTGAGGGCCCTTATTTTCAGTTTTCGAAGTGTCTTCATTATTTTCCACTGCCAATTCTTGCTCGGAATTTGTTTGAGCTGCTCCCGTCCTAACCTCTGGTTCCTTTTCAATGTCAGTCTTAACTTCTTCTATTTCTTTCTCAAAATTGTTGATCTGATTAGATATTTCTTTTTTAATTCCTTCAGAAGCATCTTTAAAATCCCGAATACCTCGTCCTAACCCTCTCGCTAATTCTGGTAATTTTTTGCCCCCAAAAAGTAACAACGCTGCCAATATGATAAGCATCATTTCCTGGGTGCCAATATTCAAAAACGCTAAATTCATCTCCCTGTATAAATTAATATTGAGCTAAGGTAAGTCTATTATTTTTTTTCAGCAATAATTTCCTGTAAATATTTCGAAACAAAAAGTTAAGATCAACATAAGCTGGTTTGCTCAGAATACTTTGTACCTTTGTCAACCAAATTGTTTTATATGTTGCAAAAATACAAATCCAACAGGATTTATTACATGAGTACATTGGCATTAGCTGGGCCAGTTATTATTTCGCAACTGGGCCACACTTTGGTGCAAACAGCTGATACCATTATTGTTGGCCATTTTGCTGGCACGATTTCTCTAGCAGCTGTTTCCCTTGTCCATTCTGTTTTCATGGTAGTTTTAGTAATTGGCCTTGGCATTTCTTATGGGTTAACTCCTCATATAGCGCAAGAAAATGGGCGATCTAATTTCCAAGAATGTGCTAAATTATTATCCAACAGTTTTTGGTTAAACATTGTAACTGCCGTTTTACTTTTTCTTTTAGTTTATTATGGGTCAATGTATGCGATGAAGCATGCAGATCAAGATCCGTTGGTCGTAGAAACAGCAAAACCCTATTTATTTTTATTGAGCTTATCCATATTACCATTAATGGTATTCAATACTTTCAAGCAATTTGCTGAAGGATTAGGATTCACTAAACAAGCTATGAATATTACCATTTGGGGAAACGTTCTTAATGTTATAATTGCGGTCATTTTGGTTAAAGGTATGTTTGGAATAGCTCCAATGAGTATTAAAGGAGTAGGAATTGCTACCTTAATCGATCGAATTTTAATGATGATGGTAATGGGTTGGTATGTGTTAAATTCAAAAAATTTCAAGCGGTATATTAGCCATTTCTCCGTTGACTACATAGATTTTTCTAGAATACGAAAAATTCTTAAAATTGGTATTCCAGTTGCTTTGCAATATGTATTTGAAATTGGCGCCTTTGCGGGTGCTGCCTTAATCGCTGGTAAAATAGGTGCAATAGAACAAGCCGCCCACCAAACGGCCATTACGTTGGCTGCAATGACCTACATGATGGCAAGCGGAATCGCATCAGCAGCCACGATAAAAGTGGGGAACAGTTTCGGAAATAGCAATTATTTCAGATTGCAAAAGTATGCGATGGTTTCTTACCATTTGGTCATCATTTTTATGCTCGTATGTGCTATAATCTTTGCAATATTTAACAAATACTTACCTTATATTATCACAAAGGATACTGCTGTAATTCTAATGGCTTCGCCTTTACTGATTATTGCAGGAATGTTTCAACTCTTTGATGGAACACAAGTTGTAGGGTTAGGCACCCTTAGGGGTATAGGAGACGTGAATATTCCAACCTTTATTACATTCTTCGCCTACTGGATTATCGGATTACCTATATCCTATTATTTGGGAATAGAATTACAGATGGGTATAAATGGTATTTGGTATGGTTTGACTCTAGGTCTATTAACTTCATCTTTACTTTTATATTTTAGATATAAATATATGATTAGTAAGATACTGGTTAGCAGCTAAAAATATAAAAATCCAAAAGTAATATCCATAAAAAGCGATTAAGAGGTAAGTTTTTCTTAACCGCATTTTATGGATATTTAATTAACAGAACAAGCCTAAACATTATTCCATTTTAGCAATTAATCTATTAGAGAACTCGATCAATTTCCCAATTTTCTAAATTGTCGGCTACTCTTCGAATGAACTGACCACCAAGTGCCCCATCAATTACTCTATGATCATATGACATTGAAATATACATCATATGTCTCACGGCAATTACATCACCAAATTCTGTCTCTAAAACCGCAGGTTTCTTCTTAATTGTACCAACGGCCAATATTGCTGCCTGAGGCTGATTAATGATTGGCATACCAAAGATATTCCCAAATGCACCTATATTCGTAAAGGTAAAAGTGCCACCTGATGTATCATCTGGTTTTAACTGATTTAACCTGGATCGATTCGCTAAATCATTAACTGATCGAGTAATACCTGTCAAACTTAATTGATCTACATTTTTTATAACAGGAACAATCAGATTTCCTGTAGGTAAAGCAGTTGCCATTCCGATATTAATGTTTTTCCTTTTAAGGATATTATATCCATCCACAGAAACATTCACCATTGGAAAATCCTTAATTGCTTTAGCTATAGCTTCAATTATTAAAGGGGTAAAGGTTATATTTTCACCTTCAGTTTTCTTATATGTATCTTTTACTTTGTTCCTCCAATTTACTAGATTCGTTACATCAGCCTCAACGACAGAAAACACATGGGGAGATGTTTTTACACTGTTTACCATATGGTCCGCGATTAGGCGACGCATTCTATCCATTTCGATAATCTCATCAACATCAGCATTTTTTACAGTAACCACAGGGTTTGTGATTTCCGGTGCTTTTATTTCCGAACCTTTACTTGCCTGAGATTCCTCTCGGTCAACATTACGGCTCTGAAGGTAGTTAATGATGTCCTGCTTGGTCACTCTTCCTTGTTCGCCAGTCCCTGGAATACGGTCCATTTCCTGTTGAGTAATTCCTTCTTTCTGAGCAATGTTTCGTACAAGCGGAGAATAAAACCGAATCCCAATTGAATCGGACAGCGATGAGTTTTGGTTATTATCATCCTGTTGAATAATGTTTTCTAATCCTGGAATATCCTGTTCAATTACTGAAGCAATTGAATCAGAATCATCCTTATTTATTTCAATTTCTTGAACTGAAGGTTGCTCTATTGCATTTTCAACTTGAGATTTCTGTTCTAATTTATCCTCCTCAATTTCAATCAATGCAATCACTTCTCCGACCTGGATCACTTGATTCTCTTGAAACAATCTCTCTTTTAATACTCCTGAAACAGGTGAAGGTACTTCAGAATCAACTTTATCGGTAGCAATCTCGGCGATAGCATCATCCTCATCTATTTGTTCACCAACTTGTTTCATCCATTTTGTTAACGTAGCTTCAGATACGCTCTCTCCCATCCTAGGAAGCAAAAGTTTATATATCGCCATCTATTTATATTTGGATTGTTTTGACTACTAAGTTAAAAATTAAAACTTACTTGACAAGTAAGCGAAATTAAATAATTTATTATATAGGAATTTAGAAATTAAATTCTGTCAATTTCGCAATTCTTGTTGAAATAAATTCCACAATAAAATTAACGCCTGGGTAGTGGATCGTTCAATATTTAATACACGATCATTTTGAAACTTAAATAGCTTTGTTTTTATATGCTTTTTCCCAGCGACAGCTATCCATATTGTTCCTACTGTTTTTTCGGGCGTTCCTCCTGTTGGTCCCGCAATACCACTGGTTGCGATCGCATATGTTGATCCCATTTTTTGTTGTGCCTGCTTGGCCATTTGTATAACTGTTTCTTCGCTTACCGCACCTTTAGTTTCTAAAATAGACCTATCTACATCTAGTAAATCAATTTTTACTTGATTCGAATAGGCAACTATGGAGCCTAAAAAAATTTGACTGGCGCCGTTAACTTCTGTAATCTGCTTGGCTATATTTCCACCTGTGCAACTCTCCGCAGTGCACAGGGTACAATTGTTTTCTTTGAATTTAGCAATTATTACTTGCTCAAAACTAAGATCATCTGTCGATATCGCCGCAGGGCCAATACTTTTCATTAACCTTCTTTGCAATTGATCACCCAGAAGGTCGAGTTCATTTACATCATTTCCCTGAATTGTTAATCGAAGTTTAACTAATCCAATTTTTGGTAAATACGCTAAATGAGCATTTTTAGGTAAATCATTCTCAAAATCTGTTAGCTGTTCTGCTAAATGAGATTCTCCCAGACCAACAGTGAGAATGTGTCTATTGACAACCTTTTCTACAGAACATAAAAGGTTTAATTTTGGCATTACCCGTTCGCTCATTAGATTTTTCATTTCAAATGGGACACCGGGTAGGAATATATATATTTTCCCTAGGTGTTCCACCCACATGCCAGGAGCGGTACCCCAGTCATTAAACAAGACCTGGGCAATAGATAACACATCTGCTTGGGTATTGTTCATATCGGGCATAGTTCGATTAAGTCGTTGAAAAATTCCTTTAACATGTTCCAATACGACTTCATTCCGAATTAAAGTGGTATGAAAAAATTTTGCAGCGGTCTTTTTAGTTATATCGTCATTTGTTGGACCGAGACCACCTGTGCAAATGATAATATCAGCGTATTGAGAAGCCTGTTTTAATGCGAACAGTATATGATTTTCATTATCACTGATTGATGTTATTTGACGAACTTGAATATGCATTGAAAACAAGTTCTGTGCAATCCAGGCAGAATTGGTATCGACAATTTGTCCAAGCAAGATTTCATCACCTATGGTAATAATTTCAGCCTTCATGATTTATAATTTAACTAGGTTTAATATGTATAATGACTCTGTCTCTTGGATAGCTTCAGATCCTGAAGTATTGACGCTTTAGCTCTAATGGTAATATTGTAACTCTTATACCTGCCAAAGGGAACCCAACCAACAGACATGTCCCAGCAATGTAAATCCCTATAAATACTGATTTGAGTCATCGAAGCCTCTTTCTGTATAAAATCATATCCTGTATTAAATTGTACCTTCCATTTTGGGGTAACATTAAAATCACCATGAAGAGCAACTGTGCTAGTTAATCTAGAATCCATCTTTTGTTCTTCTCTATTGAAGACCGAGGCGTAATTCATGCTGAAGGAGCCCGCTAAATTCCACGGAATTGTAAAATCTACAAAGGCATTAGGATCAGTACTGATTCTGGCTAACGCTTGAGCTTGTTCTTGCGTTAAATTAGGCATATCATTTCGCAGCGAATCAATATTGCTATTTCTATTTTCGTTCGCTTTTGGATTGAAGCTGTAATCAAAAGACAACCCAAAATTTGTCAATCTGGCTAATGATCCATCTTTTATGGAGAACCTATCTATTCTTTCACCTGTATAACGATCGTAAGAATACGGATCAAAAACACCGTTAAAATTAATGTTTACTTTTTGTTTAAATAAAGAAGTCCGACCTGAAAAGCTAATCTGAGATAGTTTCAGGGAATCAGCTGCCATGTTATAATTTCCACTAAAGGTTAATCCCTGAATAATTGGTATTTTTTTAATTCCTGAGCCTGTCGTATCCTTATCGTCACGGACTTTGGCCTCAATATTATTATCTACTGAAAATCCAATTCCGAATGATTTTCCTGCTGAAGGACTTCCATAAATACCGTTTTCGAAAATTGAATATTTTTTATACACTCCATTTTCATCGGTGAAATCGCGATAAAATCCAAAACTTGGATCTGAAAAATCTGGACGATAGTTCAAATTGATTGAAGGAGTAATTACGTGACGAATTGCTTCAAACTTTCCAATTTTTGGATACATTCCATAAATTTTTGTAGATAAACCACTAGAGACAGAATAGTCATATGCTCGTTTAAAGCCCTGAAGAGTATCACGCACACTCTTATAACCATAAATCTCATTTGACAATCTGTTCCTTACAGACTGTAAATACCACCGTTCCGTATAGTTCAATGACGTATTGAATTGAAAATACTTCAAAATATTAAGACTTAAACTCACCGGGATAGTATGTTGCATTCCGTTGGTAAACTCGTTTAAGGTTTCTTTTCTAAACAATAATGAATCAGATGTAACTAACCTATTTTGTCCTTGTAAGCTATAACCTACTGTAATACGTTGAAACCATTTCTGTTCACCAATTCTATCCTTTGAATCAAAGGGATTAAAGGTTGCAACGTTCAAACTTATCGTCGGAAGATCCAACGATAATCGACCAGTACTCAAATTTTGTTCATGGGACATATTGGTGGTAAAGTTTACTTTACCGTCAGCAAAGACTTTTCCATAGGCCACTGATGAACGCATGCTGTTATTTGTTGCATCCCTTGGATTGAAATTCCCTCCTGTAGCCGAATTTCTGAAGTTGTTACGAGAACCAAAATTTACTGAAGCTGAAAAAGAAGTTCCAGGATTAGCTTCTTGCCTCTGGCTATGATTCCACGTAAACCGAAAATCTTTATTTCTTCCATAATTTTCAGTTCCTTCCACCCCTTGTATTGTAGAACCATAGTATAAACTAAAGTTACCGTTGTATTTGTAATTCACTAGATACTGAGTTCTCATATTTGCCTCCCAAGAGCCTTTAGAAAACAAACTCCCCCGTATCTCTGAATCCCAGTAATCATTAAAAGTTAAATACCACCCCAAATCACGCATTGCAAATCCTCGAGCTGCATCCTCTCCAAAGGATGGAAATAAAAATCCTGAACTCTTTTTGTCTTGTTTTGGGAAAAATCCAAATGGAATGGCAAGAAATTTTAATGGAATATTCTTCACCATCAGATAGGATGGTCCTGCAATAATTTGATTTTTAGTTATTACCCCTTTACTGATTTGTATTCCAAAATGCGTATGAGGATAAGGCAAATTACAGGTACTGTAGAGACCCTTATACAATGACATTTCATCATATATATTTTTCCGAACTTCTTTAGCCTGGATATAACCGCCGTCAACCTCGGTCATTACACCAAATGTTTTCGGAACCTGCGATTTATAATTGTACAATAGAGAATCGACAGCAATTGGTGTCTCACCTGGCATAATTACCACAGGCCTACCAATGTATTTGCCATTGTGGTCAATTACTCCAGAGGCAAACAGCACATTGGTATTCCGATCTAAACGAATGTAGTCTGCAGCTAACTCAAATCCCTCATATTTGACTTTTGCTCCTTTATAAAGGTGAAGTATATTCTTACTTACTTGGTTCCATGAGGAATCATTTGCAGTAATAGTTACCACAGTTTCCAAGCTCCCATCCTTCATATGAATGGTGTCTTGGCCGTTTACTTCTTTAAAATTATTTTTTGAAGAATCTAAGGTGATGCTATCTTGAGGAATGCTATCTATTGTAACAGGTGGTTTTTGAGTACTAGCCTCAACCTGTCCCTTTACAATAGACATTTCTACAAAAAAAAGCAGAACAGAAAGGAAAAAACAACTTAAAGCCTTCAAAATGAAATATGAATGTTATTTTTGTGCTAATTTTAAACTCTTATTGGCAAAAATAGTCAAAAAACCATAACAAATGCAGGTTTTTGACAAAGTTAAAAATATTTAACAATTTGCTTTAACGGAATGTTTAAGAGGATCAAATTAAAGACAACTGATAATGATTTCGAAGAAAAGGAATAAAATTACGCTAGCCATATTTAGCATCTTCTTGCCGCTCATGTTGATTTATACGTTAGTACGGTCATCTGACAAAATAATTCAAAAAGAGAACATTCAAGATAATCAACCGAACAGCAAGTCCTTAACCACAATTGTAATCGATCCAGGCCATGGTGGAAAGATACCTGGTGCCATAGGACGTATAGCTGCAGAAAAGGATATTGTTTTACAAGTTTCTAAAAAATTGAAACTTACACTTGAAAATGAATTTCCAGGAATTAAGGTGTTATTAACGCGTTCAACAGATGTAGACGTTCCGTTTCATGAACGAACAAATTTAGCAAACAAAAATCAGGCTGATTTATTTATTTCTATTCATTGTAATTCTGCAGATGTTGATCGAAAAGTAAGAGCGAAGAACGGTAAATATGTGACAAGGGTAAGCAGGAATCCTGGGGTAAGTGGAACCGAAACCTTTGTTTGCGGATATAGCCGACTGCAAAGAGGTGAATCAGATGTTGCCGTTAGAGAGAATGCTGATATCCTTTTAGAAGAGAATTACCAGGAAAATTACGGTGGATTTGATCCAAATGACCCCTCAACGTATATTATTTTTTCTCTAATGAAACGAACATTCAGGGAGAAGAGTATCAGATTTGCGACATATATACAGAATCAATACAGTAAAAATAACCGGCCAAATCGTGGTGTACAGGAGCTCTCTCTTGCTGTTTTAGCTTCTGCAGCAATGCCAGCTGTTCTTACTGAAATCGGATTTATCTCGAATCCTGAAGAAGAAAAGTATATGCTCTCAGATAATGGACAAAAAGAGATTGTCCAAAATCTAGTTGATGCTATTAAACATTATAAAACAAGTACTGGACTATAATAAACAACTTACTGTATTCAATAGAGATGGATAAAAAAAGATTAGTGAAATTGAAAACTTTTATTAGAACAAAAAAGCATTGTTTTAAACAGACAATCCGAATAGTATTAGGCCTTATAGTGCTTGCATTGACCAGTTTTAAACCAATTAGTTTGCCTCAGGAGGATCAAGATTCGAATCCGAAAAAAATTAAGATCATCGTATTGGACCCTGGCCATGGAGGACATGACTCAGGAGCTGTCGGAAAGCAATCTAAGGAGAAGGATATTGCTCTACAAGTTACCTTAAAACTTGGAAAACGATTACAACAGGAAATCCCAGGAATAAAGGTAATTTATACACGAACTACAGATGTTTATCCAAAATTATATGAAAGGCCGGCATTAGCGAATAAGCATCATGCTGATTTATTTATATCAATACATTGTAATTCTGCAGGAACAACCAAAAGAAGGGTGAAAAATAGTAAAGGGAAATATTATACTCGGAGCGTTTTAAATACTTCTGCACGAGGAACTGAAACTCTTGTTTTAGGGTTTAGTCGGACAGGAGATCAAGATGTTGCTATTCGGGAAAATGCTTCCATTCTCTTGGAAGACAATTATGAAGAAAATTACGGTGGATTTGACCCCAAAGATCCTGCTTCATATATCATTTTCTCCTTAATGAAAAGAAAATTCCGGGAACAAAGCATCCGATTAGCATCTTATATGCAAGATCAATTTGCTGGTTCATCACGAGTAGACAGAGGTGTAAAAGAGCAGTCTCTAGCTGTTTTGGCTACTGCCGGCATGCCTGCAGTGCTTACTGAAATAGGTTTTATTTCTAACCCCACTGAAGAGCGTTTTATGATGTCAGCTGCTGGTCAGCAATCAATAGTTACAAATTTATTCAATGCTATAAATACTTACAGAAAAAGCGTGGAAAAATAAACTTTTTCTTAACTTGGTAAGATCAAAGAAAGTCAGGCATTTTAAATAGCTTAATTTTGAAAATAACAAATGAAACTAAAGTAGGTGCATTAACAAGTGTTGCCATTGCAATTTTATTTATTGGATACAGTTTTCTTAAGGGGAATAACGTATTTAGCAGTGAAAACACTTTTTATACCGAATATGATAATGTTGATGGGCTCACTATTTCCAAACCGGTCTTAGTAAGTGGCTTCCAAATTGGACGAGTATCAAAGCTTACTCTTCTTCCTAATGGAAAGATAAAAACCGAATTCAAAATTAACGACAACTATGAAATACCCTCAAATACAGTTGCTCAAATTGTAAGCGCCGATCTTTTGGGAAGCAAAGCAATTGTATTTGAACTTGGAAATAGCACAACTATGGCCCGGGACGGAGATCCCCTACTCTCAGATGTTCAGGCAAATTTAATGGAGAAAGTAGAACCTCTTCAAAAGAAAATCGAGAATTTGGTTGTAAAACTTGACTCTGTATTGTCAGGTGTAAATTCAGTATTAGATGCTAATTTTCAACGTGACTTTAAGAGTAGTATCCAAAGTATTTCTGTATCACTCAAAAACTTGGAACGAATAACAAGCGACGTAGATGGCCTAATGGGTTCTGAACGAAATAGGTTATCGAAGATTATGGCTAATCTAGAATCTATAACCAATAATTTCAAAAATAATAATGAAAATATAAATCGTATCATGGCTAATTTAGATCACTTATCGGAAGATTTATCTAAAACACAAATTAAAGCTACGGTTGATAATGCTAACCAAGCTATGAAAGATTTTGCAGAGATAACTAACAAAATTAATAATGGAGACGGATCCTTGGGTTTGTTAGTGAATGATGAGAACTTATATAATAACTTAAATAACGCCTCAAAAAATTTGGACGAATTGGTTGAGGATTTAAAAAACCATCCAGGCAAATATCTAAAAATATCTATCTTCGGTAAAAAAGACACCAAGTAGATCGTCAAAGTTATAATAACAGAAGCGGAGCTAATTTTTTAAGTAGCTCCGCTTCTGCGTTTGATATTAATCCATTATTCTGATTATAAAGTTTCCTTTAACCATCCAAAGAATTCTCTTTGCCAAACCTGTGCATTTTGTCCAGATAATACCCAATGGTTTTCATCTGGAAGATAGACAAATCGACTTTTTATACCTCTTAGCTGAGCTGCCTGGAAAGCCTGTTGGCCTTGCCCAAGCGGGACACGGAAATCTTTCCCTCCCTGGAAAATTAAGATGGGTGTATCCCAACGTTCTACATGATTGATCGGATTAAAGTCTTGATATGTTTTTGAGTTTGATTTCTCCCAATAGGGGCCGCCCAAATCGTGATTCGCAAAAAACAATTCTTCAGTGGTGCCATACCATGATCTCATATCAAATAGTCCGCAATGAGAAATAAATGATTTAAATCTTCCTTGATGAATTCCAGCCAATTGAAATACTGAATATCCACCATAACTTGCTCCAACAGCGCCTAATCTATCTTTGTCCACGTAAGATTCTTTAGAAAGATCGTCAATGGCAGAAAGATAGTCTTGAATTGATTGACCGCCCCAATCTTTTGAGATCTGTTCATTCCATTTTACTCCCCATCCAGGCATACCTCTACGATTTGGCGCAATTACAATGTATCCCTGAGAAGCTAACAATTGAAAGTTCCAGCGGTACGAAAAGGACTGTGTGGTTGCTGCCTGAGGACCACCCTGGCAAAAAAGCAAAGTTGGGTATTTCTTGCTTGGGTCAAAGTCTGGAGGATAAATTACCCAAGAGAACAAATCCAATCCATCACTTGCCTTTGTGATCCTTGCTTCAACTTTTGTTTTTGAAATCCGTGAATAAGCGTTATCATTTACGTTCGTAATTGCTTTTAAATCTTTAGATTTAAACCTATATAAATAAACCTCTGTAGGCCTAGTTATTTTAGTTGAAGTTACGACCAATCCTTCGCTGGTTTCACCAACGATTCCTGTTATATCAAATTCTCCACTTGATATTTTCCTAATCTTTGGGAGCGATTTATTTTTTAAATTTGATGGTATGTTGAGTTCAAAAAGTTGAATTGTTCCTTCAGTTGGAGCTAAAAAATAAATTTTCTTATTGTCCTTGCTCCAGCAAAAAGAATTTACAGTCCCATCCCAATGGCCCGTAAGATTTAGCTTGATATTTGAAAAGGAATCAAATATGTAGATATCATTTTTATCTGCTTCAAACCCATCCGTTTTCATACTTAACCAAGATAGGATTGTTCCGTCTGGACTATTTTGAGGGTTTGTATCGTAGCCATTCAACCCTTCAGTTATATTTGTAGTTGTAGCCGAACTTAAATCATACTTGTAAATATCGGTATTGGTGCTACTAACATAATCATTTCCATATTTCTGTTTTGTGACAAAGAAAACGGATTTACTATCATTGGACCAAATATAATCCTCCGTACCACCAAATGGCATCTGCGGAGAATAGAATGGCTGATCTTTTAATAAATCTCTTTCCCGTAAAATTTTTCCATTTTCATAAACAGCCACAAAAGGATGATTAAATCTACCGTCGTTCCAAGAATCCCAATGTCTATAATCTAAATTATCGTATATATAAACATTTGACTTAGGTAAATCTTTGTATTTATCTATACTGTGATTTGTCTGCAATAAAACTTGTTTACTGAATAAAATATGTTTTCCATCGGGTGAAATTTTAACATTTTCCAATCCTCCTTCATAATTTGTTATCTTTTTTGATTCACCTGAGGTAAGATTCTTTTCCCAAATCTGACCTTCAAACATGTACAACAATTCATTTCCCGAAATTTTTAAGACAGATTCTGCACCAACCTCTTTGGTTAAGCGTATCGCCTTCCCTTGCTTAACAGGAATGATAAAGAGATCCTTTTCTGATTTATTCTCCTGGAACTGATAATTAGTTACACCATATATTAATTTACTCCCATCGGGAGTTAATGCTTCGGCACTGACTCTACCTAATTCCCATAAAGTTTTGGGGTTCAACGGTTCAATGACAGCTATATTTCTAGTTCTATTTTCTACTTTTGGTCTCTCAACCTTTTGTGGAATCTCTTCTCTTTGTTGTGCAATAACCATATTATTGATTAGTAAAAATGCCCCAATCCATGAAGTCCTAAGCATAAATTTATCGTTTTGTTTGCCAATTTACTAAAGATCTCAGGCAATTCGAAATCACTAATTAAATCCTTTTCGAAATCACCTTCTGATCCTTAGCAAATAAAAAACAAGTCAGACTCAATTCCTGAACCAAGCCCTATTTTTTCTCAAATTGGAACCAATCAATTTTAGAAGAAAGTCTCATCAAAACCGCGAGAATAATAAACAGACCGAGCGTACCAACAATTAATGAAAAGTCCCGTAATTGTAATAGTATAAAAATGAACGTATAAAACACAGCTAGAATTCCACCAAACAACAATGCAGATTTTTTATTATTAGTGATGGCTCGAATAAATGCCGTAATCAGTACCACGGTTGATAATCCTGCAATTAAATATGCCAAATTAAATCCAAAATGTTCCGAAATAGCCAATAGTAAAGCGTAAAATAGGACCATAGCGAATCCAATAAGTATGTATTGTATAATATGAATCCTTTGTTTTTTAATTACCTCTAAAAACACGAGCGAAACAAAAGTTAGCGCAATAACTAAAACCCCATACTTTGTTACCCTGGTGGTTTTTTGATAGTTATTTACAGTTGGTAAAAAATTTATCTGAACCATGTCCATATCATTAGATACTAAACCAGAATTGGTGGTTTTTGGGGCTAGATTAATCTGCTCGTGTTGGCTTAGTTGGTCATAATTATTTAATTCAATTCCTGAGAAGGTATACACAGGTTCAGCATCACCCTCCCATTGCTGTGGTTTTTTACGATCAAATGAGGGAATATTCCAGGTCGCTTTAAAAGTCTCATCAACTTGCCTCTGATCCGGCAAATAACTACCGTTAAAACTAGGATTAGCCCACTCACCATTCACTTTAATATGCGTCTGTTTCGCTAATGGCAAAATATTTAATGACTTTGATCCTTTAAGATTCAAGGAGATTTCAAATGACTCATTTAATGACTCATTATTTTCCAATGGAAGGTCTACATATAAATTCTTTCCGAACAAATTCAATTCCTGATTATTCTTCTCCATTTCATGGGTATTACCGGCCCATTTCATGGTAGGGTTTTTAGTAAGACCTTTAAAATCTTGAATTCCAAAAACCATCTTTGCGTCGTTCCATCTCAATTTTTCAAGTGGTATTTTGAGTTTTTCGAGATCAAAACCGATAAAATCACCTTTAACTTCGATTTTAGAATTGTATACAACAACCTGATATATTCCTCTTTTCAATACCTCAGGTACGACGGAGGCTTCCAAGTGAACTTTATTTGTCAATAGAAATGCCCATTCTGTATTTACATTTTGAACCTCTAATAAGGCACCATCAGATTGCTTTTCAACACTTTTTTTTGCGATTTCATATGGAACAGCTATTATTGGCGAGGAAATGACTTGTTCTAACCCCCATTTGGATGCGATTTCGGCACTTACGTTCTGCTCTCTGTATTTGCGTTCCTGAATTAAATTATCAACTAAATTCATAGGAATCATTAGGATTAGCATGAGAATAAAAATGACGAATATCTTTAAAATCATTGAATTTGTTATCTTTTCGAAAATTGACTTTTGAGAACCATTCTCATTAGTTTGATGTACCATATTATTTTCCATTTTTTGTTGTTTATAATTATTTAATTTGATGATTTGTCCTTGGTCTGATTTTCCATTCCTTTTTTACTTACTATTACCAAACATTAATTTGATCTCACACGATACATTTATCAGCAATAAAAGTACTTTGAAATTCAAAGTATACAGCAAAAAAAAAACTACTTATACTGCTGCTTTATTAAATTTTCTAACGCAATTAAATGATTTTCAAATGCTTTTTGCCCTAAATTTGTTTTACTATACCTCGTATTTGGCTTTCTATCTATAAAGGTTTTAGTGACTAAAATATACCCTGCCTTTTCTAAGCTCTTAAGATTCGATGCCAAATTTCCGTCCGTTATCCCCAATAATTCTTTTAAGGAATTAAAATCATAGGATTCATTTGCCAACAACACACTCATGATCTGCAAACGAATTCTACTTTCTAATATTTTATCGTATAATTTAAAATCCAAACTCACTTTTCGTATTTGTTATGTACTATTATTCCATAAACTATGTGTAAAATACCGAATCCAATTGCCCAAAACCAAATTCCATAACCCGGCAAAATTAATGCTATTAAACCCAAAATAATTTCTAAAAATCCCAATACACGAACCTCTTTAAAAGTATATTCACTTCCAGAAGTCAAAGAAAGTCCATAAAAAATAAGGAGAGTTGATGCTACTAAGCTAAAAAATCCTTTAAAAATAAGAATTAAACATATTATTCCGCCAGTGATTAAGGGGATGCCAACAGCAATTAGTAAAGCTTTACTCGTCGGATTCCAAATGCTCTGTCCTACCCGTTTGGCTTTGGATTTTGCCATCATAATGCCTGTACAAATTGATGCGATTAAAACAAAACAGGCAACAAGGATTAATTTCCAAAGTATTAATTCATTGGATTCATAATAGTTATTTGGGTTTGAAGCTAACTCTGTAAACTTAAATAATAAGTAATATGCCACTCCTGCGCCTATTAATGCATAACACCCCACCAGAACGCCTGATATACCACTTATAGACATGAATTTCGAAGATCGAATCATCATCGACCGAATGTGCTCAATATCTTTTATTAATTCTTCCTTATTCATAAAAGTACTTTGTTATTCAAAGTAATAAATAATAAATTGAAATTCCAACTTTCTTTTCATGTTTCGGCTTGAATCAACTAAAATCTCCTATAGCAAGCAATGAAATAGATTATAATTTATGTTTAAAAGTATTTAACTTAAAATATTTTACAATATTTTAAGACTTCACATGCTCTGAACCGAACCAACTCCTCCGTGTTTTAAGATCTAAAATGTCAAAAAATGTTCAATTAAAGGTTTCAAATACACAAGGATGCTTCTTTTTTATATGAAGAATTAAAATTACTAGGTTAACAAACAATAAGTTATGGAAACCTAACAAAAAAAGGTGAAAAAAGTCTTGACATGTATAGGTTTCGTTTCTATCTTTGTGGCTCAATAATATCCTAACTGCGGAAGTGGCGTAATTGGTAGCCGCACCAGACTTAGGATCTGGCGCCGCGAGGCGTGGGGGTTCGAGTCCCTTCTTCCGCACTTGATCTCCTCCCGAAAATATAAATCGGGAGGATTTTTTTTTAAATTGCGAAAAGCTAAAAAAAGAGTATGAATATTTCACACCAGAACATTGATGACATCAACGCTAAAATCCAAGTGGAAATAGCTCCTGGGGATTATAACCCACAGGTTGATAAAGCAATTAAAGACCAAGCAAAAAAAGCCAAATTACCAGGCTTCCGTCCAGGGATGGTACCTACTGGCCATATCAAAAGAATGTATGGTAAATCCATATTGTTTGATGAGATCAACAAAATGATCAATGATAAAATTGCTGAATATATCGGCGAACAAAAGTTAGAAGTACTTGGCCAGCCTCTACCTATCGATGAGGATAGAGATGCCCAATATAACTGGGATTATAAAGACACATTCAATTTCAATTATGAAATTGGGATAGCACCCAATTTTGACATACCTTTTTCAGCCGATACAGAATTTACAGAATATGACATTAAAGCAGATGAAGCTACTTTAACTGAACGTATTAAAAATTTACGTAAAAGCTATGGTAAAATGACAAATCCTGAAATCTCAAAAGAAGGAGATGTTTTATACGCTACACTCAAACAAGAGAAAGAAGAAGGTATAGAGAAAACTAGTTCTATTCGCACAGATATTGTTGAGGATGCAAAGATCAAAAAATCTTTGGTTGGCTTAAAAATAGATGATTCTGTAAAAATTGATGTTAAAAAAGCTTTCAAGGTTGCTGATTTAGCACGTATTTTAGAAATTAAGGAAGAAGAAGCAGAAAATCTGGATGTTACGTCTTTCGAACTTTCAATAAAAAATATAAACAGATTAGAAGAGTCCGATTTAAATCAAGAGTTCTTTAATAAATTATTCCCCGAGGGTGAGGTAACAACTGAAGAACAATTTACCGAAAAAGTTAAAGAGGAAGTTGAGAACCTATTCAAACAAAATTCTGCTCAAAGATTACGTAACGATATGTATCTTTTTGGAATGGAAAAAGTTGAAGAAAAATTCCCTGAAGCATTCTTAAAAAAATGGTTAAAGGCTACCAATCCAAAACTTTCTGAAGTAGAAATTGAAGAAGGTTTTGAAGATTTCGTAAACAACTTGAAATGGACAATCATTGAAAATCGTATCATAACGTCAAACAAACTTGAGGTTAAATATGATGAAGTTGTTGATCTGGCTAAAGAAAGAATTTATGCTCAAATCAAAATGTATAATATCAACGAAGAACCAACTGAAGAACAGTTAAGCCAGTTTGCTATGCAGATGTTATCTGATAGAGAACAAGCAAATCGTTTATTTGAGGAGGTAAAAGCATTAAAGGTCTTCGAACAATTAAAAGGATCTGTTAAAATCAAAACTCAGGAAATTGATTATGACAAATTCGAACAATTGGACGCCAAAGATTCCAAATAAGGAAATACATAATATATTAAAAAAGGTTAACAGGAATGTTAACCTTTTTTTGTATTAATACAAACAGTTTGTCACTTAATTCGTTATACTATTTATTAACCTAAAAAAAAACTAATGAAAGCAGTTTCCACGACCTTATTTGTATTCCTCATTGCACTAAGTGGCTTCGCACAAAACACCACAAATTTAAATGGTGCTTATCTGGCAAAAGACGGGAATATTAACCGTCTATGGCTTTTTGTGGATGGATATAGTTCACATATAGAGTACAGTTCAGAAAATTATAATTCAACCTGGGGAGGCCCTTTTACACTCTCCAATGATAGTCTCTCAATTCAATTAGAATATAGTGATACTAGTCCCGAAGAGGTTGGAAAAGCTAAATCCATGGTCATTGATTTAGCGAAAAATAAAATCATAAAAGATAAACGGATCTACATAAAGCAAAATTTACAGAAACAGGATCTGGATGGTTTGTGGAGAATCACAGCCAGAAAAAATGAAGATAAAATGACTAGTATTACGCACGGTGACCGTAAAACTATTAAAATACTAGTAGATGGCTTTTTCCAATGGATCGCAATCAATCCAGCTGTAAAAGGTTTTTACGGAACTGGTGGAGGACACTATAACTTTAAGAACAAAAAATATACGGAGCATATTCTTTTCTTCTCCAGGGATAACAGTCGAATTGATGCTAAACTGGAATTCACTGGGGAAATCAAAGATGGAAATTGGCATCACAGTGGATTGAGTTCTAAAGGAGATCCTATTTATGAAATATGGAGTTTAGAGAAAAAATAAAAGAAAAAAGATAGATTAGAAAGATCTCAAATTCTAATCTATCTGAATTTCAAAATCGAGAGTTTAACCAAATAAATCAGAACTCAAATATCTATCACCACGATCACACACAATAAATACAATGACACCTTCCGAAATTTCATCTGCAATCTCAAGGGCAGCATGAAATGCTCCACCGGAACTCATCCCAGCAAACACTCCTGATTTTCGCGCTAATTCTCTAGCCTTCTCAACCGCATCATGCTGATCAACATCAATGGTTTTATCCACACGAGAAGCATCAAAAATTTTAGGTAAATAAGCCTCTGGCCATCTTCGAATCCCAGGAATTGAAGAACCCTCAGTTGGTTGACATCCTATAATTTGAACATTAGGGTTTTGTTCTTTTAAATATATTGAACAACCCATTATTGTACCGGTAGTCCCCATAGAACTAACAAAGTGAGTGATTTTTCCATTTGTATCACCCCAAATTTCTGGTCCAGTTGTTTTTATATGCGCTTTATAATTATCAGGATTTGAAAATTGATTAAGTATGAACTTATCTCCTTTGAGTGCCACCTCTTCTGCATAATCTCTACAAATTTCCATATTTTCAAGCAAAGTTACTTTTGCTCCAAAAGCCTGCATGGTCAGGGTCCGCTCTCTTGTAGAAGAGCTAGGCATAACAAGTTCTATATCAAGACCAAAAATCCCTGCTATCATAGCTAGTGCAATTCCGGTATTGCCTGAGGTTGCCTCAATTAATTTACTTGACTGGTTTATTTCTCCTCGATCCATTGCAGAACGAATCATATTCAAAGCCGCCCTGTCTTTTACTGAACCACCAGGATTGTTTCCTTCTAACTTTGCTAATATTTTAACTTTTGGGTTCTTATGAAATCCTGTGATTTCAACCATTGGGGTATTCCCAATTATATCAATAATATTTCCCATTATACGATCGGTTTAGAGTCTATAAATTTTGAGTTTGGAAGGTGATACACTGTGGTATATGGATCAACACTATTCGTTAGCCAAACATTTCCACCTATTATCGAGTGATTTCCAATAACAGTTTCACCTCCAAGAATTGTGGCTCCTGCATAAATAATTACATGGTCTTCAATTATGGGATGTCGTTGGGTATTTGCCAAATTCTTTTCAACACTTAATGCCCCTAAAGTAACACCTTGATACAGTTTCACATGCTTGCCAATAATACAAGTTTCTCCAATAACAATGCCTGTTCCATGATCTATATGCAGATACTCATCTATAACTGCACCAGGGTGAATATCTATCCCTGTTTTCGAATGTGCATATTCAGTCAAAATCCGAGGAATTAAAGGGATCTTTTGCAACAGCAGTTCATGAGCTAAACGATAAATACAAATTGCTAAAAACCCTGGATAAGTTCTAATAACTTCATTCAAGCTTTTTGCAGCTGGATCACCATCCATAATTGCTTGTGCATCTGTCAACATAGTTTTATAAATTCCAGGAAGGTGAAGCATGAACTGCTTGGAAATTTGTTTGATATTACACGTTTCACAAGCCTTTGTTTTCAAAAGTAGCTCATAAAGATCCCGCTCAGATTCCTTAAATGCAGCTTCGATATCAGAAACAGAATTAAAAGTATTCGAATTACGTTCTGGAAACAACAAATGGAGCAATTCCACCGCCCATTGTGCAATTCGTTTATTACTTGGCATATCTTGGACTGCCTGTTGTTTTATATATATATGTTCGTAAAAATCTTTCATTTTTCAGCTCTAAATATTATATTGTTTTGTCATACTAATTTTTCAAATAATTCTTTATGTGTTGCCTCTGCATCTATACAAAGTCCAGGGTGAACCGCAGAACATTGTATTATTGTGCTTCTTTTTGCAGTGAGCCATCTAAATCTTTCTGTTTGGTCAAGTAAAGCGAGCGTCCCTCCTTCCCGATTTCCTTGACATATATTTCGGATCGAATTTAAATGTGCATGCACTAAATCAAAATCAATATCTTTAAAAAGCATCTTACACCTTTCTTTATCAAGATGAAATAAAACTTCTGCGTATCGTTGTTTACGACAAAAAAACAATACTCCTATATTGATGAATTCCTCTCTTTCAACCTGAGGAACTAACCTTATAACAGCATACTCATATAATGTTCTCTCGTGCATTTTGTATTTGTTTAACGAAAACATCTGATTGATTTATGCGATTTGTTAAAAACTCGGCGTAGACTAACCTAACCTGTTGGGCTTGTAACCCCCGAATGTCATCAATTAACCATTCATCTGGGATTGCTTCCAATATTGCTGCGATTCGTGCAGTTGTAAATAAACCTTTAAATTGATTATCGATTTTATCAACTTCAGTTGCTTGCTTCAATAATACGTGATCCTTAATTTGAATAAATGGTTTAAGCATTGTTTGCTCCCAATTATCCCAGTTATGATGAAAATATAATGCTGCACCATGGTCAATTAACCATAATTCCTTATGCCAAATTAACATGTTAGTATTTTTAGCGGTTCTATCCACATTCATTAAAAGACCATCAAGCCATACAATTTTTGATGCTTCCTTGGCAGATATTGTATCTACATTAGCATCGAAGGTAATTGCGCCATTCAAAAAACTGACTCCAAGATTTTTACCAACCGAAAATTTTAATAAATCTTGAATTTCTTCATCGGGTTCAGTACGACCAAACCCAACATCCAAATTAGCAAAAACCATTTCTGGAATTCTTAACCCAAGTATCCTACCCAACTCACCTCCAATGAATTCCGCTACTAATGCTTTTTTACCTTGCCCTGCCCCTCTAAATTTAATCACATAACTAAACCCATCATCGGCATCTACCAATCCCGGAAGTGAGCCTCCTTCCCGAAAAGGCTGAATATAACGTGTAATGTTAACTTCCCTTATTTCGCAGATCATTTCCTTTTCAATTTTATCCATTCTGAATTTCGTTAAACTTCAGTCATCCCAATTGTTGAAATGCTTTATTGATGCTAATATCATAAGAATCTTTGGATAGTTTAGTGTATCTCATAGCCCTAAAGCACATTTATCAGTATTTTTTTATGATATCAAAATAGCCTCATTTGCAATAGACACTTAAAGGTAGTGATTCCTTCTTCATTCTCTAATTCCGTTGCAATTTATCAATTAACTCAAAAAAACAAGGAATTAAAAATTCTGAATAAATACTCATAAAAATAAATATCAGTTCATTGGTATATTCTAGTATTATTTCTTCAGAAGTGAAATCAACAGTTCAAAAAACGACTATCAATTTGTAAAGTTAATTCAATTGGTAAAAAAACTTGATATTGAAATAAAAATGTACATTAATGTGACTTAAAGGTTAAGTATATTCTAATTATATTTGTCAGTGTCATGCATTAAAAGCATCATTATTTATTTATTTATTTATGGATACCATTACAGAATATAATCGCATTATTAGTATTTGCCAGAATTTATTTATAAAAAAAACAAAAGACTATGGAACGGCTTGGCGTATAATGCGGCTAAGTTCAATAACTGATCAAATTTATATAAAAGCAGCTCGTATTCGTTCTTTGGAAATCAAGAAAATTTCCAAAATAGATGAAGGTATTGTTGATGAATTTATTGGCATCGTAAATTACTGTTTAATAGCGATGATGCAATTAGAACTCCATGAGACAGAATCTGAAAATCTGGACCTTGATTTTGTACAATCCAAATATGAAGAAAAGGTAAATGAAACACGCGATTTGATGTTAGCTAAAAACCATGACTATGGCGAAGCATGGCGTGATATGCGCATTTCTTCCCTAACAGATTTAATCCTGATGAAACTACATCGAGTGAAACAAATAGAGGATAATAACGGTCAAACCATTGTGTCTGAAGGCTTAAATGCCAATTATCAAGATATGCTAAACTATTCTGTATTTGCCCTGATTAAACTGGGCCTGGCTAAATAAAACATGAATTATGACTGATTTTCAAAATAAAACCCCAAAAAACAGAAGTATTACTAATTCATTATTGTGGTGTTCTAGACTTATTGTTGGTCTGTTATTTATTTTCTCAGGCCTCATTAAAGCTAATGATCCTATGGGTTTTGGTTATAAATTACAAGAGTACTTTCATGTATTTGGACTAAATTCCTTAAGTGATTACAGTACATGGATTGCCATACTAATTTGTGCTTTAGAGATCATATTAGGCGGTCTATTATTAATAGGGATAAAAGGAAAGAGTGTAGCTTGGGGTTTACTTGTTTTAATAGTTTTTTTCACATTCTTAACTTTTTATTCAGCTTTTTTTGAGGTAGTTACTTCATGTGGATGTTTTGGAGATGCAATTCCATTAACCCCGTGGCAATCTTTCATTAAGGATTTGATTTTGCTAGTTTTAATTGTATTTATTTTTTTAAATAAAAACCAAATCCGACCTATAATCAAAAGTTTATTTACAAGGAACCTACTTACTCTTTTTATCATAATTTCAGCATTTAGCATCGGGATTTTCACGTATTACTTTCTTCCATTTATTGATTTTTTACCTTATAAAGAAGGCAACAACCTTCCCGAATTGATGAAAATTCCACCGGGAGAGCAACCAGATGTTTATGAGCACATTTATAACTTAAAAAATAAAAAAACCAACGAGAGCAAAACTGTTACAGACAAAGAATATTTAGGTCAGAAAATTTGGGAAGATGAAAATTGGGAAGTTATTGGCGACCCAGTTAGCAAATTAGTAAAAAAAGGATACGAAATAAAAATTCCAGATTTAATTATAAATGACATTGAGGGAACTGATCGCACTGAAGAAATAATTAAAAATCCATACTTCAATTTTATAGTGGTGAGCACCAGCTTGTCCAAAATGTCTTCTTTTGATTTAGCTTCCTTAGATCGAATTAATTCAACAATTCGAGAAATATCCGAAGATTATAACATCCGAGCTATTTTAGCAACAGCTTCCACAGTCGAAGAAGTTAACTTAATAAATGATAATTTAGATCTAGTTTTAGAGACATTCTATGTTGACGCTATACCTCTCAAAAGTATGGTTAGAGCAAATCCTGGCGTTATGCTTTTGATAAACGGTCGGGTCGTAAAAAAATGGTCTCAATATAATTTCCCAAGTAAGGATGAATTGATTACAGAATATTTAGATACACTAAAATAATGCAAAGATCAATATTTTTAATTGGATTTATGGGGAGTGGAAAAACCACTTGGGGAAAGAAATTAGCAAACGCTTTAAGGGTCCCGTTCATAGATTTGGATCAAAAAATTGTCAATAAGATCGGAATGAGTATCCCTGATTACTTCGCTCTTCATGGTGAGGAGGTATTTAGAAAGATTGAAAAGGAACAATTGTTAGCTTTAGAAGGAGTGTCTGGAATTATTTCAACTGGAGGAGGTACACCCTGTTTTTTCGACAACATGGATTGGTTATTAAAGAATGGTTTGGTTCTTTATCTAAAACATAACCCTAAATCACTTTGGCATCGGCTTAATCAATCAGATATATCCAAACGACCTGCATTAGCTGGAATGTCTGGACCAGAATTACTTTCTTTTATTGAATGCAAACTAGAGGAAAGAGAACCATACTACAACCGAGCACATTTTCAAGTTGATCAATTAACTACCACTCTTGAAGATTTGGTCAAACTTGTCCAAGAAAACAGTCAACCAAATGAAAAATAAGCCTCAATTTATTTTTATTTTATTTTTGTCCTTTGGGATTATCACATCATCTTGCTTTCGCGGTGACTCTCCATTAAACACAGAAAGGTTACCTGCGGTTTCACAGATCTTTGACTTAAAATCAGTTGACGATCTTTATGAATTTCTAACATATGATGAAAATTCTTATCCTCTAGTAAGTGCTCATCGAGGCGGCCCAAGCGAAGGATTTCCTGAAAATGCAATTGCTACTTTTGCACAGGTTGCCAGCGCAATGCCTGCCATCATTGAATGTGACATCAGCATGACTAAGGATTCAGTACTTGTATTAATGCATGATGAAACTTTAGATAGAACTACCACAGGAACAGGGAGAATAGCAAACAAGACCTACAAAGAATTACAGAGTCTAACTTTAAAAGACATTAATGGTGTAACAACTCAATATAGAATTCCTAAGCTTGAAGAAGCTCTTCGTTGGGGAATAGGTAAAGTCATCTATACACTAGATGTAAAAAGATCAGTTCCATATGAAAAAGTTATTGAACTAATAAGGTTAACAAAATCAGAATCCAATTCCATTATCATAACCTATAGTGCAAAGCAAGCTGAAGTAGTAAATAAATTAGCTCCAGATTTAATGATCTCTGCTACCATTAAGAAGACTGATGATTTGATCAGACTTAATAACTTAGGAATTCCAGATAATCGTTTAATAGCATTTGTAGGTACCCGTGAACCTAGCTCGGATTTGTATACCTTATTGAGACAACACGGCATCAAATCTATTCTTGGAACGATTGGTAACTTAGATCGCTCCGCAAATAAAACAGGGCACCAAATGTATGCTGAATTAATTATCCGGGGTGCAGATATTCTTTCTACAGACAATCCTTTTAAAGCTTTCAAAGCATTAGACTTCTACATTAAAAAACGCAACATCCGATCGCCTTATGTTCTTTAATTGACTGAAGCCAAATCTGGAAATTAGAGCAAAGGAGACTTTATAGCCTCTTTCATTTTTAAATAGTGATCTTTTTATTTTTTCATTGATCCAGTCTGATTGAACCTGATATGCCAACTAAAAGCCTCTTCTAATAAGTGAGGTGTATGGCCTCCTCGCTCACAAGCACGATTGAAATACGACTGTAATTCTTCTTTATAATCCGGATGTACGCAATTGTCTATAATTTTTTGTGCTCTCTCACGTGGTGCTAATCCACGTAAATCGGCTAAGCCAATGTCGGTTACCAATATATCTACATCATGTTCAGTATGATCTGTATGAGACACCATCGGTAAGATATGAGAAACTCGATTTTCCTTAGACGCAGATTGGGTAACAAAAATACTTAGATAGGCATTTCTAGCAAAATCACCTGACCCCCCTATCCCGTTCATGATTTTGGTACCTACTAAATGGGTTGAATTTACATTTCCATAAATATCAAATTCAATAGCAGTATTGATTGCTATAATGCCTAATCTCCTGATTAGACCTGGGGTATTTGAAATATTTTGGGGTCTCAAAACGAATCTATCTCTATACTTTTGAAGGTTACCAAAAACGCGTTGATAACATTCACTTGATACTGTAATGGAGGAAGCAGATGCAAAACTTAACTTACCAGCGTCCATCAAATCAAAGGTACTATCTTGTAAAACCTCTGAGAACATAGTTAAATCATAAAAACTACTATCAATGAACCCTGTTAACACGGCATTAGCAACCTTGCCAATTCCTGCCTGGATAGGCAATAGTCTGTCCGTTAGATGCCCTAGTCGAACTTCTTCTTCGAAGAAGCTCAGAATATGTTTTGCAATATTCGTTGTTTTTTGATCAGGCGGTGCAATGTCTGCAGCACTATCTACTTGATTCGTGAATACGATAGCAACTACTTTATCTGGATCCAATGGTATCGTTTTTCTACCAATTTTGTTCCATGGTGCAACAATTGGAATAACATTCCTATGGGGATAATTTTCAGCTTGATAAATGTCGTGTATGCCGTAAACATTTTCATTAATAGATGTATTAATTTCGAGAATCACTTTTTTTGCCAAAGCGGCAAAAGTAACAGAATTACCTACAGAAGTCGTTGGAACTATACTACCATCACGATCAATAAAGGCACATTCAATAATAGCGATATCAACATCTGGTAAATTTTTATTATGTAGCAATTCAGCACTTTCGCTTAAATGTTGATCAATAAATAACACTTCTCCCGAATTTATCTTGCTGCGTAAAATTGGATCTACTTGAAAAGGCATCCTCTTTTTTAGGGCACCTGCCTCGGCAAGCTTTCCATCTGTGCCATGCCCTAAGGAAGCTCCAGTCATTAAAGTGATTTTGATATCTTCGATTTTAGCTCGCTCAGCCAGTGCCGGTAATATTACTTTGCTATCTCCAGCTTTAGTGAAACCACTGGCTCCAACTACCATTCCATCTTCTATCAATTTTACCGCTTCTTGAACGGTTGTTACTTTCTCTTTAAGTCTTTCTAAACGTATTCTTTCAATCATTGTTTTAATATTAACACTTGCTTCAAAGGGCGAGACAATATTAAGCAATATTTTATTTTTAAAATTATTAAATTTAGACACTTACTTATTGAATAAGTGCACAAAAGTAACTAATCACTCACGCGCATAATAAACGAATAAAATCTATTGGTTGATCTAATGTAGCGGTTATATATGGTAAAAAATCAATTCTTATTCGGAATGAAATTATCAGCGAAAAATCTCAATTTTGGGATATTACATAGTAAAAATTATGTCTATCACAAGGAAATTAGGTCCAATAAAATCATCCCTTTTGCTTTTATCAAATAAAAAATAGAAATTTATAGCTCATTAACTCCCAATTCTTAATGCAAAAGGAATATGTTGATAAATATTATATGACCGAAGTAGATACTTTCGATAAGAGTATCTATTGTCATCATGCCATGATGGGAGAGAATTTCATCACAGAACATTCACATGCTAAAGGTCAATTTTTATATACTGAAGGCGGAGTTGTATTTCTAAGAACGTCAGAAAAATCTTATTTTCTACCCGCCCGCCATTACATATGGATACCTGCAAATGTTAAGCACAGCATACATCCAAGCAGTCCAGATGTTGTAATGCGGAATCTTTACTTCCCTAATTTTGAAACAGACACTGAATTCTTTGATAAAGTCAATATATATCCAGTAAATGATCTATTGATTGAATTGATTATGTTTACGAACAGATGGAATGGTAACATCTTTCCAGATGAAGAACCAAAATATTCAATCGCTAAAGCGTTTAAATTAATTTTACCAGAACTATCTCAAACAGAGCTTCCTTTAGCTCTTCCTTATCCAAAAAATGATAAGCTTAAACAAATAATAACCTATTTGGAACTCAATATTGCTGAAAATGTTAGTTTCAAAAACCTAGCGGAACATTTTGACATATCCGAAAGAACCTTAGCGCGATTGTTTCAAAAAGAACTAAGCATGTCTTATATACAGTATTTCACGATACTCAGAATGTTAACATCACTGAAACTGTTATTAGATGAAAAGTTAAGTGTAAATGAAGTTGCCCTTAGAGTTGGTTATAATAGTCTTCCGACTTTCAGCAATACTTTTAATAAAGTGATCGGTGTTCGTCCAAGCGAATATGTAAAAAACAGAAATTTACTTTTATAAACCCAATACTAAATGATCTTAAAAACCCTGAGCGCAGCTATTGCACTGTGTACTTTGTTTTCTTGTTCAGTGAATTCACAGGCAATGAAGAGCAATGAGAAAACTCCTAAAGCAATCCAACTATTCAATGGGAAGGACATTAATGAATGGACGCCCAAAATTAGATTGCATGATGTTGGAGAAAATTATGCGAACACATTTCGCGTAGAAGATGGGCTGTTAAAAGTGAGATATGACGGATATGATGATTTCAACCAGCAATATGGTCACCTCGCCTTTAACACCCCTTACAGTTATTATCTATTAAGAGTGACTTACCGCTTTGTAGGCGAACAAGCAAAAGGAGGTGAAGGATGGGCCACCCGTAATAGTGGTGCTATGTTACACGGGCAGGATCCACATACAATCTTAAAAGAGCAAGATTTCCCAATCTCTATTGAAGGCCAATTATTAGGTGGAAATGGAAAGGATGAACGTACCACCTCTAATTTGTGTACTCCTGGTACAAATGTGGTGATTAAGGAGAAACTATTTACTCCTCACTGCCTAAGTTCGACTTCAAAAACTTATCATGGAGAACAATGGGTCACCGCAGACTTTCTTGTCTTAGGAGATTCTGTAATAAAACATATAATAGAAGGTCAAGTTGTATTAGAATATAATAAACCACAGATAGGAGGTGCGAATGTCGCCCCTGTTGATCCTAAGATAAAAACGGATGGTAAGTTGCTCAAGGAAGGCTTCATTTATCTTCAAAGTGAAAGTCATCCAATTGACTTTAAGAAAGTAGAGTTGTATGATCTTGCTCCATTTAAAGCGGATAACGTTAAATTAAATGAAATTGTAAATACAATCTTGTTAACACAATAAGAAAATACCAGTCCAATCTTAGCATAACTATTAGACCAATAAGCTTAGATATTTCAGTTAATTGGTCTAAGAAGTTATAAGCAAAAGAAAAAGGGGATGTTAAACATCCCCTATAATATTCTGAAGGAAAAAGTTAGTGTTACGCTAACTTGTTAACGAATTTAGTCAACTTTGATTTGTTGTTCGAAGCCTTTTTCTTGTGAATCACATTCTTCTTTGCTAAACGGTCAAGCATAGATACTACACGCGGTAATAATTCTTTTGCTTCATCTACTGAAGTTGTATTACGTAATTTTTTAATTGCGTTACGAGTCGTTTTTGCTTGGTAACGGTTTCTTAGACGCTTCGCAGCGTTAGCTCTAATTCTTTTGATCGCTGATTTATGATTTGCCATTTCTCTTAGCTATATAATATTAATCTTTTATACTTAATTGCGGACTGCAAAAATAGCATAGAAAATCTAATATTCAAAATCATTTTTAATTTTTTGATTTTCTTATCTTTGTCTATGCATAAATTATCTATGGAACAACTCAACAGAGTTGACATCGACACTTTCAAATCTCAGGAAAAATCTCCCTTGGTTATCGTTTTAGACAACGTTCGCAGTCTTCACAATGTTGGATCAGCTTTTCGAACTGCTGACGCATTTTCTGTGGAAAAAATTATTCTTTGTGGTATCACAGGCACTCCTCCACACCGAGAAATAGAGAAAACTGCACTTGGAGCGACCCAGTCGGTCGAATGGGAACATCATAAAAACAGTAAAGATGCAATAGAAAAATTAAAATCTGAAGGTTATAAAGTGTTTGCAATAGAGCAGACTAACAATAGCATTTCATTGGAAAAATTTGAACCGATATTAAAAGAAAAATATGCATTGGTTTTCGGAAATGAAGTCCATGGCGTTCAAGAAGAAGTTATAAAAGCGTCCGATGGCACCCTTGAAATTCCACAATTTGGCACAAAACATTCCTTTAATGTTTCCGTCACCATTGGAATTATTCTATGGGATTTTACAAATAAAACCAAGTTTATCAAAAAATAACAAAATACCTAGCATTCTGATTTTTAGAAGTCATATCAAAATAGTAGATTTGCGTTGCAAAAAATAAGACAAAATGAGTGTATTAGTAAATAAAGATTCCAAAGTAATCGTTCAAGGTTTTACCGGAAACGAGGGCACTTATCATGCATCTCAAATGATTGAGTATGGCACAAATGTAGTAGGTGGTGTTACCCCAGGTAAAGGTGGCCAAGCACACTTAGATCGCCCGGTATTCAACACAGTTCAAGATGCTGTTGATAAAACTGGTGCGAATGTTTCTATTATTTTTGTTCCACCAGCCTTCGCCGCTGACGCTATTATGGAAGCCGCTGCTGCTGGAATCGCTTTAATTGTTTGTATTACTGAAGGTATTCCGACTAAAGATATGATTCAAGTGAAATCTTTCTTGAGTGATAAAAAATCGCGTTTAATCGGTCCAAACTGCCCAGGTATAATTACTGCTGACGAAGCAAAGATTGGAATTATGCCAGGATTTATCTTCAAAAAAGGCACCGTAGGTGTTGTATCTAAATCTGGTACATTAACATATGAGGCTGTAGATCAAACTGTAAAAGCTGGATTAGGAATTTCAACTGCAATAGGAATTGGCGGTGACCCAATCATTGGTACAACGACAAAAGAAGCTGTTGAATTATTAATGAATGATCCAGAAACTACAGGTATCATTATGATTGGTGAAATTGGCGGAGGTATGGAAGCCGAGGCTGCAAAATGGATTAAGGAGCATGGAACCAAACCTGTTGTTGGATTCATCGCAGGACAAACTGCCCCTCCAGGACGTCGTATGGGTCACGCTGGCGCTATTGTTGGCGGAGCTGATGATACAGCAGCCGCTAAAATGCAGATTATGCGTGAATGTGGGATTCGTGTTGTTGAATCTCCTGCAGAAATTGGAAAAGCAATGGCTGAAGAATTAGCAAAATAACTTTTGCTGTTTTAGTACCTCTCTAGATGATAAAAAAGGAAGGAAACTAGAATTAAAAATGGTCAATATTTAACATATGAATAATAGGTATTATCCAACGAATTTCAAAATGGATAATACCTATTTAAATTTAGACCTTCTTATAAAAAATCATTCCAAAATCCGAGTTTAATCATCGATACTTTTCGAGCTCGCATCTCCTGTCAATTCACGACGCATATCCAGACGTTTGTTTTAAGGTCAATTTTAGAGCGTTTGAGAAACTTTACTACATTTCAGGTAAGATTATTATATACACATCATAGTGTCCTTAATGAGCTTATTTAGACCTACTAATCAAGGGCCTATAAAACTTCCATTCTGAACTTTTAAAATTACAAGGATAGTTAATCAAACCTAAAACGTGAGATAGTCCCTTAGCTTATAATTCGTTAAACAAGCCTTATCAGAATCATATAATCTATAAAGTGGATTTTTAATTTATAAATTTTTCTTACCTTCAGTTGCTAAGGTCAAAACTAACCATTATGAAAAAATTAATATTATTTTGCTTTCTATTTCTCTTAGTTGGATTTCAAACTAAAGGACAAGATGCTAATGTTGAATATGTAAAAGAACATTACAATAAGTCGGAAGAATATATTACAATGCGTGATGGTGTAAGGCTTTTTACTTCAATTTACACCCCAAAGGATACATCTAAAGAATATCCAATTCTGCTTAATAGAACTCCTTACACAGTAGCTCCGTATGGCCAGAATTCTTATAAAGCATCTCTTGGAAATTTCCCCGAAATGATGAAGGCTGGGTATATCTTTGTATATCAAGATGTACGTGGAAAATGGATGAGTGAGGGCACTTTTGATGATATTCGTCCTACGAAAACCAAAACGAATAAACATCAGATAGACGAAAGCAGCGACACATATGATACCGTTGATTGGTTGGTAAAAAACCTTAAAGGTAATAATGGAAAAGTTGGTGTTTATGGAATTTCTTATCCTGGTTTTTACTCAACAGCGAGCTTAATAGAAACTCATCCTGCAATAAAAGCTGTCTCTCCTCAAGCACCAGTAACAGATTGGTTTATTGGAGATGATTTTCGTCATGGAGGTGCATTATTTCTGGCAGATGCATTTCGTTTTATGTATACATTTGACGCTCCTAGGCCCAAACCTATTACCAATGAACAAGCTCCAAAAAGCTTTGAATTACATTCCAAAGATTTATATAAGTTTTTTATGGATAATCCAACTCTTTCAGGACTAAAAAACAAATATTTAGGACATACCGTTAAATTTTGGGACAATTTGGCTAAACATAGCTCCCGGGATTCGTTTTGGGTAAACAGGACAATTACAAATCATTTAAACGATGTTAAACCTGCAGTTATGATAGTTGGGGGACTATTTGACGCAGAGGACACTTATGGCACATTTGAAACTTACAAACAAATAGAAAATCGTAACAAAAAGAACAATTCAATATTAGTTATGGGCCCGTGGTTTCATGGTGGCTGGGTACGTTCGCAAGGCGATTCTTTTGGGGACATTAAATTTCAAGAAAAAACAAGCTTACAGTACCAGAAAAATTTTGAACTCCCCTTCTTCGAATATTATTTAAAAGGTATAGGAAATTTTAATCCTGGCGAGGCGAACATATTTATAACTGGATCGAATCAATGGAAAACCTTTGATCAATGGCCTCCAAAAGGCATCCAGGAACAAAGTTTATATTTAAATGCAAACGGAAAATTAACCAAACATCCTGAAAATGGTGCTTCTAAGTTTGTGGAATATGTAAGTGATCCAAATAAACCTGTTCCATCACAAGAAGGAATCTTCGTAAATAGAACCCGAGAATATATGATTGCCGATCAACGTTTTGTTGCGAACCGGCCTGATGTGATGGTTTTCGAAACCGAGCCATTAGAAAGGGATCTCACCTTCACGGGCCCTATTATTGCTAATTTAAGCGTCTCAATGACGGGAACAGACGCTGATTTTATAGTTAAAGTCATCGATGTATATCCAGATAGCAGTACTGCAAGCTCTGCCATATCTGAAGAAGTCGTGATGCCAAATTATCAAATGTTGGTACGGGGAGAAATTTTAAGAGGTAAATTCAGAAACAGTTTCAGTAATCCAGAAGCATTTATACCAAACCAGGTGACCAGAGTCAATTTGACACTTCCTGATGTTGCACATACCTTTAAAAAAGGACACAGAGTAATGGTACAAGTTCAACACAGCTGGTTTCCATTAACAGATCGTAACCCGAATCAATTCATGGATATTTTTCAAGCAAAAGCTGAAGATTTCAAAACAAACACACACAGAATATATTTTGACCAATCAAATCCTAGTAAAATAACCTTTACTACACTTGATTAATTTGTTAAAATTGGGATGGAAACTAAACATAATATCTCAATGATGTAACCTCCGAAAAGTTCTTTTATCTACCTATCGGCGTGCATTTCATCTACTTTTGTGGCTATTCTATGGATGAAACAAAAGTATCGATTTGAATAAATTATGTAATCTTTTTCCGTTTTCATTTCGGAAACAAAACGAATTTTAAGATATCACTTTGCACTAAAAAATGGTTAACTTCTTTAGATTTTAAAATATTATTATCAAATTGTCGAGATTCTAGTAAAAAATAAAATACCTAAAATACTTAAATAAAATATTTTTATTTTTTACTAGAATTTTGGAAAATCAAACTTGATTCTAAAATTGTTATCTCCTGTTGTTGAAGAATCTGGGGATTTATCAACTCATCAAACAAATATGTCGCGGCCAATTTACCCATCTCAATAGCTGGTTGTTTTACTACACTTAGGGAGGGTTGTAATAAATCCGTAATATCTAAACAGGAAAAACAAATTAATTTTAAATCCTCAGGTATTAAAATTCCGTGTTCTTTTGCAACCCTTAGTGTTGATATGGCTAAATGCTCCACGGATGCTAAAATTCCATCGGGTTTGTATTGAATTAATAATTCTTTTATATCTTGGATATTTTGTGACACTTCGTTCACTGTGTCTAAGATTAAATTCTTATTAAATGGGATCTTATATTCATCTAATGCTCTAAGATAGCCTTCCATACGTACCTTACCAATAGATACTTTTTGATTTATGACTAAATAGGCAATTTTCTTACAACCGTTCAGTATTAAATGTTCAGTGGCATTAAAGCTTGATTCTTCATCATTTCCCGTTACATACTGTGTATTTATGTCATCATAATTTCTATCAAAGAAAACTATTGGAATATTATTATCCTTTAATAACTTCATATGGTTATGCTCATTCCCAGCGCCAGAGGCTGACATTATGACTCCATCTACCCTCCCATTAGATAATGAACGAATTATTGATGCTTCATTCTGAACCTGATGGTCTGTCACATAGATCAATGTATGATAACCTTTGGAACGAGCAATTGATTCAATACCTTTAATGGCTTGACTAAAAAATTTATTTCCAAATTCAGGAATTATAATAGCAATGGTATGGCTCTTACTTCCTCTAAGATTACTTGCATGTGTGTTTGGAGAGAATCCTAACGTTTCGGCCATAGCAAGAATCTTTGCCTTTGTTTCTGGTTTTATATCACTACTGTTTCTAAATGCGCGTGATACTGTTGACTTGGACAGGCCAAGTTTGGCAGCAAGATCAACAATAGTTAATTGGGACATAATTAGTTTAAAATATTTCTATCAAATATATATCAATTCTATGAGATTAAAAATCAATTGAAGTTGACATACAAGGTGAATAATTGAAGTATATATTCCTGAAATTTAAGCACAGATTATGATTTTAGAATACTTGAAACGTGCTCAAATTCCTTTTGAACCTCGGTTGATACGGGTTTTGAAAAAAGGGAAATCACTACAATGGTTAAGAAGCTTAACCCAAACCCAGGTATTATTTCATAAACTTCCTTATAATCGTGTGGTACATAAACCCAAAGTAAAACGACCAAACCGCCAACAAGCATCCCGCAAAGACTTGCTTTTGCTGTTGTCCGTTTCCAAAGTAATGATAATAAAATTAAAGGCCCAAACGCCGCCCCAAAACCTGCCCAAGCATTCCCTACTAAATTTAAAATACTATCCTTCGGATTCAGTGAAAGGAGTAAAGCGATAATGGCAACGCTCAAAACCGAAAGTCTACTCATTATTAACATATTCTTAGGCGTTGCATAATTTTTAAAATAGGCTTTAAAAATATCCTCTGTTATTGAACTTGAAGTAACTAATAATTGAGAAGAAATTGTACTCATCACGGCAGCTAGAATAGCGGACAATAGAAAACCTCCAATTAAAGGATGAAATAATCCTCTGGATAGGTGAATGAAAATAGTTTCTGCTAATTCTTTTGAGTTATCAAATTTGATCATCGTTTCAACATCATACTTTTGCAAATAAGCAATGCCAAATAAACCCACTAGCATCGCTCCCCCTACTGTGAATATCATCCAACCAATTCCAATATTTCTCGCTTTAGGGATGTCTTTTGCATTTTCAATTGCCATGAAACGAACTAAAATATGGGGTTGACCAAAATAGCCCAGCCCCCACGCTAATAGTGAAACAATAGATATGGCCGATGAGCCTGTCAGCAAATTAAGGTAATTTGTGTTTTTGATTTCGATGATTTCCAATGTGTTATTTAATCCTCCTAACTGATAAACCAATACTATTGGAAGAAGAACCAAAGCGATGATCATAATAGTTCCTTGTACAAAATCAGTCAAGCTGACAGCGAGAAAACCACCCAGAAAGGTATATAATACAACAACAAATGTTGTCAAGAATAACCCTGAGTGATAATCAATTCCGAAAGCAGATTCAAACAATCGTCCTCCGGAAACCATCCCAGCAGAAGTATATAAGGTAAAAAAGACCAAAATCAGGATGGATGACACAATTTTAAGCAATTGAGTTTTATCGTGAAATCTATTTTCAAAATAGACCGGTAATGTAATCGAATTCTTCGCTACTTCAGTATAAACCCTAAGTCTTGGGGCAACTAAAATATAATTAAAAAATGCCCCGATTGTCAATCCGATAGCAATCCAAGCACTTGATAAGCCCGAAAGATACATTGCCCCTGGAAGCCCCATCAATAACCAACCACTCATATCAGCTGCCCCAGCAGAAAGTGCTGTTACTGCCGCTCCCATTTTTCTTCCACCAATTAAAAATTCTTCCGAGCTGCTTGTGGATTTTCTATAGGAATAAAGGCCTATTAAGATCATTAACAGCATGTATAATCCTATGGAAATTAATTCGTACGTATTCATCTAAATATTTTTATTCGTAAAAGTGCTACAAAACTAGATAAGTATCCAAGTTTTAAAATATTATTAACTATTATTATTTGTCCTCAACTTTTCAAATGTTCAATTTCATATCTATTAATGACTAAACAGGATGATATTTCACATCAAAAGATATTTTAAAATGAGAAATAAAATTGGGTTAATATCAATATTTAGCAGGTTGATCGGGTGCTGGCAACGACTTCTTTATAAATTCCCGTATATCCTGATTTGCCTTAATAAGATCTTCCTTCCGCAAATACATCATATGTCCGCTTCTGTACCCGATGAAACTCATCCGCGATGCAAGTTTTCCTGAAGGATCCATGTGCCACATATTATATTTAGCATTGAAATAATCACAAGCTCCATCATAATATCCTGATTGAGTCAGTATATGCAAAAAAGGGTTAGAGGCCATTGCTTTCCTTAAATCTAATCCCGTATTATCATTTGTGTTATCCCATGGGTGAACATTACCAAACATATTATATTTTACATCAGACTTATAGTTCAACTCATTATTATAATAATGATTAATTGCAGGTGTAAAAGAATGCAACCAAGAGTTTAGTTCTGAATTATAATCTGGGCGCTCACCCCCGTCACGAAAATCTACTCCGAGGTAACGGGAGTCCAACCTGCCAATAGTAAAGCCTTTATCTCTCAATAATTCTTTCCAAAATAAATTCGTTGGAATATCAAGATTATTTTCCCTTATAATTGTCTCCGATAGGCCAGAATAATAAGCCATTTTTTTAATTATAGCATTTTTATCTTCAGAATTTATGCTATGGCCCTTAGCGATTGCCGGTAACAATTCATTAAGTGTAAACTCTTCCACCTCCGGTAATATTTCTTCTAAATCACGACTTTGCAATTCGGATGGAAGTTTCTTATGAAACCAGGCTGTTGCAGCAAAATATGGCCAACGATTAGCCTTCTCGATTGCACCTTCTCGTTTCAATCCAAGTTCAGTGGGTGAAACTAAAATAACTCCATTTAAATACATCCACTGCGCATTCTGTAACTCAAGGGCAAGTCCAGACACCCGAGTTGTTCCATAACTTTCTCCAATCAAATATTTAGGAGATGACCAACGATTTTCTCTCGTTACAAACGTATTTATCCATTCAGCTAAATATTTAATATCTGCATTTACACCAAAAAATAAAGACTTATCTACAGTTGTATCTAAAATACGCGAATATCCCGTATTTATTGGATCAATATATACGATGTCTGCCACATCTAAAATTGTATAAGGGTTTTCCTTAACACCATATGGTTGTAAGGGATATCCTTCATCATCTATATTTAACAGTCTTGGTCCCGTATAAGCAAGGTGCATCCAAACTGAACCAGAACCTGGCCCTCCATTAAAAGAAATCACCAATGGTCTTTTATTTCTGTCTTGAACATGATCTCGAGTATAAAAAGTATAATGGACTGTAGCCAAAACCTTACCTTGGTTATCCCAAACTGGTTGTGTGCCAGCTTTTGCCGTATATCCAAATTTTTGACCATTAGCAGAAATTTGATGTTTAGTAATAATTGCGGTATCAGCAAGAGGTAGCCTCTGAGCAAATATTGAGGCGCTAAAAAATACAACAGTTAATAATAAAAAAAGTCTTTTCATAAAATCATAACGTTAATAGAGTTTGATTGCGTAAGATAATAAATTATTGGCCTAACTGATGTTTTCGACACATTAAAACTTATTATTAAGTGAATTTACGTCCTAATCAAAACAAATTTCTCATCAAAGCATACTGCCCGTTTACTTGAAGATCTTAGAGGATTTTGGTAAGATGTGTTGGGGTTTTTCAGTCTGTAAGGGAAGAATGGCCGGGCACACAGGATGAGCTGGGA